>CAJONA010000007.1:0-16992 GCA_905235755.1 uncultured Clostridia bacterium | reverse complement strand
CCTGTGTCCCGCCGTATGATAATCGTTCGAGTCGGGATCGTTGACGCACACGAGAGGCGAACACTCCGTTATGCCGTAGCCGCCTGTCATCGCGATGCCGATGTCGCCGAAGAATTGACCGATCTCGGGGCGTATCGGCGCGCCGCCGCAAACGATGCGGCGCAGTCTGCCGCCGAACGTTTCGCGTATCTCTTTGAAGAGCTTGGGACGGAGGTCGATGCCGACTTTGAGCGCCGCGCGCGAAAGTTTAAGCGCAAAGTTGAACTTCTTTTCCTTGCCCTGCTTTTTGATGTTCTGCATTATCTTTGTGTAGAACAGATCGGTGAAAGCGGGGACGAGATATATGTGCGAGGGCTTGAAGAGCTTGAGGTTTTTGAGCACGTCTTTGAGCGAGTCGTTGATGCAGAGCGTCGCGTGGAAATGGTGCGTTACGAGTATGTCGCATACCGATTCATAAACGTGGTTGTACGGCAAAACCGAAAGTCCCGTGTCGTATATCTGCGAGCAGGAAAGTCCGTAATATATGCTGGACACGAGGTTGTGCTCGGTGAGCATGACGCCTTTTGCTATTCCGGTGGTGCCGGAGGTGTATACTATCATCTTGACTTCGTTTTCGTCGGAGAGGAGCGCGTCATATTCAGCCCTGTCGAGATCTGCGCCGTGACTGATGAGTTTCTTCATCGAGAGCACGTTTCCGTCGTTTTCGTCCTTGTCAAAGGCGACGAAGTATTTTATGTTCGGAAATTTATCTTTGTTTTCGGCGACGAAATCTTCGTATTTTGCGCTGTAAAAGAGCACGTCGCTGTCGCTGTCGGTGAGAAGATTTATCTTGTCGGCGGCGGGGAGCTCCTTGTCTATCGGAATGAACACGCCTGCGGTGCGCAGGGCAGTGAACATCGAGACTATCCACTTGTAGCTGTTTTCGGCGATGCACGCGAAATGCGCTTTTCCGAGTCCGAGCTCGCACAGCGCCGCGCCGAGATTTTCCGTCTGATCATAGAACGCGCTGTAAGTAACGTCGACTATGTCGTTGCCGCTTTTATATCTGTACGCGACGACGTCCGGCGCTTGCGATACGGCTATCTCCGTCATCTCTCTGAGAGACGAAAATTCTGCGACCGGTTTCATTACGTACGGTTTCATGCTTTTTTCCTTTCTATGTATCTCACTATGTCGTTGACAGTTTTGATATCTTCGAGTTCGTCTTCGTTTACGGATATGTCAAATGTGTCCTCGAACACCATGATCATACCTATAAGTTCGAGCGATGTGATGCCGATGTCGTTTCTCAAATCCGCATCGGGCGTTATGTTTCCGGGATCTTTGCCGAGTTCATCGACGATTATTTGCTTGATTTGTTCAAACATTTTGAGGCTCCTTTATGTTGTTCTTTGTTATTACCGACGCGATTATGTCGGCGGCTTCGTCGAGAAGCGCTTCCGTATGCGTCGCCATACAGCTCGTTCTGAGCAAGCACTCGTGTTCGGGAGTTGCCGGCGGCAGAGCGGGGTTGAGATACACGCCGTTTTCGTAGATGTCTCGTGCCGCTTGGAGCGTATCCAATACTTCGTATGTGTAGATCGGAACGACCGGCGTGTCGGAAGAGATTATCTTCACGCCCCTGTCCGTCAGAGCTGTTCTTAAATGGTTGGAAAGCGACATCAGGCGCTTCGGAAGTTCGGGGTGCGCGCGCAGGTGGCGGAGCGCGGCGAGAGCGCAGGCGCAGCTTGCGGGCGTGATAGACGCCGAGAATATGAACGGGCGCGACGAGTGTCTGACGTAATCGACGACCACTTTGTCCGCCGCCATATATCCGCCGAGCGACGCGAGCGATTTCGAGAACGTGCCCATAAAGATATCGACTTCTTTTTCGAGTCCGAAATGATGCGCCGTTCCGCGGCCGCCCTCGCCGAGAACGCCGAGGCCGTGCGCGTCGTCGACCATCGTTCTCGCGCCGTATTTCTTTGCGAGACGCACTATCTCGGGAAGATTGGCGATGTCGCCGGACATCGAGAAGACGCCGTCGGTAACGATGAGAACGCCGCCTTTCTGACTGTATATTTGAAGCAGTCTTTCGAGGTCTTCCATATCGTTGTGTTTGAATGTGTATGTGCGGGCGAACGAAAGGCGGCACGCGTCATAGATGGACGCGTGGTTTTCTTTATCGCAGAGGATATAGTCGCCGAGGCGAGCGATCGAACTGATTATGCCGAGGTTCGACTGAAATCCCGTTGAGAACGTCATGACGGCTTCTTTTTCGAGGAAGTCGGCGAGTTCGCTTTCGAGTTCGAGGTGCATACTGAGCGTTCCGTTTAAGAAGCGCGAGCCGGAACAACCGGAGCCGAGCTTTTCAAGCGCTTTGACACCTGCCTCGATGACCTCGGGGCAAGTCGTCAGTCCGAGGTAGTTGTTGGAGCCGAGCATTATGCGGCGCTTGCCTTCCATTATGACCTCGACGTCCTGACGCGATTCGAGCGCATGGAAATACGGGTAAAGCCCTTTTTCCTTTATTTCGGACGCGAGAGACGGAGCGTAACATTTTTCAAACAGATCCATAATCAATCTCCTTTATACATTTGATGTCGTTTTGTCAGCGCTTTCTTTTGCGAGTTCCTCTTCTTCAAGCTGACGGTACGCCACTTTTCCGACGAGCGTCTTGGGAAGCTGATCTCTGAATTCTATATCGCGCGGTATAGCGTATTTTGCGATGTTCTTTTTGCAGTATTCGAGGATCGCCTGCTTGTTCTCCTCGCTCTTTTCCACGCCCGCTTTGAGCATGATGAACGCCTTGACCTTCTGAATCCTGTACGGATCGGGAACGCCTATGACGCAGCTCATCTGCACAAGCTCGTGCGCGTCGATGATATTTTCAAGCTGTGACGGATATACATTGTAGCCTGATGTGATGATCATTCTCTTTATGCGCTGGCGGAAGAAGACAAATCCGTCTTCGTCCATTAAGCCGAGGTCGCCCGTGTGTACCCACGTCATGCCGTCTTTGTGTTGCCTCAGCGTCTGCGCCGTCTCGTCGGGGTGGTGGAGATATTCCATCATTACCGTCGGGCCTGCGATGCATATCTCGCCTTCCTCGCCGTACGGAACTTCGTTTTGCGTTCCGGGGCTTACTATTTTATAATACATATCGGGGAGAGGAATGCCTATCGAGCCTTCTTTCGCCATGTGCATAGGCGTCAGGCAGCTCGCCGTGACGCATTCCGTCGTGCCGTAGCCCTCGCGCACGGGAACGGGCGAATGGTGATCTGAAAGGAATTTGTCGAGCTTCTTTTTAAGTTCTATCGAAAGCGAGTCGCCGCCGCTGAATACGCCTTTAAGGAACGAAAGATCGGCGTTTTTCATCGACTTCTGGCGCAGCAGCGCCTCAAACAGCGTCGGCACGCCCGCAACGAAATTGCACTTATGCTTGATAAGGAGCTTTGCATAGCTTTCGGGCGTGAAGCGCGGCACGAGTATGCAGCAGCCGCCGAAAGCAAGAAACGTGTGAATGCTTATGCCGAGTCCGAAGCCGTGGAACACGGGCATTACGGACAGGACCTTGTCGCCGGCCTTTGCCATCGGGTTTGCGGCGAGTATTTGCGTCGAAAGCGCGTTGAAGTTGTTGTTTGAAAGGAGTATACCCTTTGTCGTGCCCGTTGTACCGCCGCTGTAAAGGATGACCGCGGCGTCGTCTTTTGCCTTTTTCGTGCGGTACTCGCCGTCGTAATTTCTTCCGCCGTCAATGAAGTCTTTCCATAAGAGCACGGGGGCGTTTTTCGGCAGCTTCGGTATCTTGCGCCCGGACGTTAACGCATAGCCGACTTTCATCACGGGCGAGAGCACGTCTTTGATGCTCGATATGATGAGCGTTTTAATGTGGATCTGGTCTTGTATCGCCGCGAATTTGCCGTAGAACTGGTCGAGCGTTATTGCCGCGACGCTTTCGGATTCGTTAAGAAAGAACGCTATCTCGTTTTCGCTGGATAGCGGGTGTATCATATTTGAGATGGCGCCGACGAGATTGATAGCGTAGAACATTATGACCGCCTGCGGGCAGTTGGGGAGACAGACCGTAACCTTGTCGTCCTCTTTTATGCCTATCGCTTTGAGCGCTTTTGCACATTCCTCGACTTGACCTTTGAATTCTTTATATTTCGTTTTGCCGCCCATGAAATCGTAAGCTATGAAGTCGGGGTAGCTGTTGCAGACGTCTTCGCATTTTTCCCACATCGTTCCGTCATAGTAGTCGAGCGTCGCGGGAATGACGCCTCTGTTTTTAAGCCACGGGGTTTTTACTGTTTCCGATACTACGAATTTTGACATTTTTTGTTTCCTCCATACGTGTTCAATATTCGACCGGCGTTTCTATCGGCAGGTCGAGGAGCGACGGCTCACTGCATATTTTTTTGAACAGTTTAAGACTGTTCGCAAAGTAAACTCCGTCTGCGATGCGTTCATCGACGGTAAGACCTATTTCAAGCGCGTCTCGCATTTCGTACGTGCCGTCGGGGTTATAGAACGGAGTCGGTTTCTTTTCGTTTATGCACACAAACAGTGAATTTGTACCCCAGTTTGCGAGATGATGGTAATCGGCGTGCATTTTGATACTGCCGAGGTTCGTTATGAACGCCGTCGAGAAATACGGATCTTCTTTTTCGAGCGAAAGCGGGTATTTGCCGTGGAAATCGAGCCACTTTATCGTCGAGAAGAACAGACGCAGTACCCAACGCGGGAACTTTTTGAGCACGTCCATGATGTCCGTCGTGCCGTCGTTCTTGTTTTCATTGCGTACGTGGTAAACGATCTCTTTCACTTTGCCGTATACCTGATCGAGCGGCGATTCGCCCTCGGGAGATATTCTGACTATGGCGAGCGCCTCGGGACTTGAGTCGACGAATTTCTTTTTGACTACGAAAGAAAGCGTGATGTCG
This sequence comes from uncultured Clostridia bacterium, assembly GCA_905235755.1. GTDB lineage: Bacteria > Bacillota > Clostridia > Oscillospirales > CAG-272 > RGIG6816. Next base: position 12,067 of record CAJONA010000007.1, on the reverse strand, counting down.
TCTCTCTGATAAAGACGTTTGCCCTGATAGAAGCGATTCAGATACGGGCGCAACGCTATTGTCTTTGCCAGCGCCGCGCAGAGAACGTGGAAAAACGTATATTTGAATTCAATGCCTTCGACGTTTTTTTCTTCTAAATACTTTTCGATAGCCGTCAAGTCGATGAGCTCGTGCATGACGGCCTCATTGTCGGCGCGGTTCGGCATAAGATAAGGCATGATGACGTGCATCGAGTCCATATCTTTCGGCCTTAACCATCTGGCATCGTGTCTGTCGCCGAAGCGGCGTTTTTTCTTGTCCATAAAAAATCTCCTTTATTTCATATTGTCAAAATGTTTTTCAGATACGGATTTTTTAAATACAACGCATTACTATAACGAGCAGGCGCGCGCTTTCGGGACGGCGCTGATTGTAAATTAATTCATATATTGTATTTAAAGTCAAAAATTTCACGGGATATTTCACACGTAATAGACGTAATAAAGTATGAGTTTTCTTGTGCGTCCGTCGTGTTCAAGATCGGGCCCTTCGACTATCGCGCCCTCGAGGCTGAGCAGTTCAGACGCCTTCATTTGGTCGACTTCACAGCGGAAAAGCGTCTTTGAGCCGTATTCGCTGCCCGATATGACGGTGAATATACCGTCGCGGACGAGCATGATGCCGTCTTTCGATATCACGATGTCCTGACCGTCGATGCGCTCGCTGGCGTATCTTAAACGGTAATTGGCGATCTTGTTCGCCATTTGACGTCGGAACGCCGCGTTGTCTTCCGGTTTTTTCTTTTTAAAAAGTCCCATTGTGCCTCCACGTGAGATAAAATGCCGATATTTACGACTAATATTAAATTGACGTTTAAAATTTTACCACATTTATCGCCGAATTTAAAGATATTTTTCAAAAAAATGCGAATTTTTTCGGATAATATCTTTTCAAATCGGATTAAAAATGGTAAAATAAAAAGGCAAGTCAAGACTGAATCGGCAAAGCAACGGTGCATTTCGTCTTTGCCGCGAAAATAAGAAAGAAGAAGGAGCCGCAAATGGAAGAGGAAAACAAAGACCGCGTTGGCGCAGATAACTCTTTTGAACCAAGTGAAGAAGCGTCGAGCGTCCCAAGTGAAGCAGACGCTTTTGAAGCGGAAGAAACACAGGGCGACGTCGACGGGGCCGAGGCCTTATCAACAGATGAGCAGCCCGCGTCATTTATGACGAAGCTTAAAAATGTACTTAAAAAGACGCTGTCTTTCATAAAAACAAAAATAATCGACAGCGAGTATTTCTATCTTGTCGGAGCGTTCCTGCTCCCCGTTATTCTGATGGCTGGCGCGCACGCCGCCGTCGGATTTTTCCCGTTCGGGAATTCGTCGATACTCTCGCTCGATTTTCAGGCGCAGTACATCTACTATTATGAAAATGTAAGAAAGCTCCTCACCGAAGGCGGCAGCTGGCTCTACACATGGTCGCGCACGCTCGGCGGCGAGTTTATGGGATATGTCGCGTATTATATGGGCAGCCCGTTCAACCTGCTTCTCGCGCTCTTCCCGAAAACGCACGTCGCGCTCGGCGCTTCCGTCGTCGTCCTCACAAAGATGGGCGCCATGGGCACGACGATGGGTATATACCTGCATAAGAGCCGCGGCACAAGGGATTTGAGGACAGTCATCTTCTCGACGATGTACGCGCTCTGCGGATACGTTGCGATACAGCAGTACAACCCGATGTGGCTTGACGCGCTGATCTGGCTGCCGCTGCTTGTGCTCGGCGTCGAACGGCTCGTCCGCGAACGCCGCGTGATACTTTATATCGTCAGCCTGACGCTTATACTTACATCAAACTATTACATCGGATATATGTGCTGTATATTCACGGTGCTTTACTTTGTATATTATTATTTGCTTGTCCGTCCGGAAATTCTTCCGCTTTATCAAAATAACAAGAGCGGGATAAAAAAATTCTTCTCTCTTGCGGGCGTGCGGTCGTTTATCAGGATAGCGCTCTCGACGGCAGTCGCCATAATGATGTCGTCGTTTATGCTGCTTGCGGCATACTATTCGCTGACGTTCGGCAAAGTGGGCTTTTCGACTGCGAATTTCACCTTCGCATTCCGCTTTGATTTCCTCGACGTGTTTATGAAGATGCTCGTCGGCTCGCACGACACGGTCAGAACGAACGGACTGCCGATAATATACAGCGGACTGTTTGCGCTCATGCTTCTTCCGGCGTTCTATATGTCAAAGGGGATATCGCCGCGCCGCAAGGTGCTCGGCACGGTGCTGCTTATGGCGCTGCTCGTCAGCTTCCTCATAAACCCGATAGACCTCGCATGGCACGGTTTCAGCACTCCGCAATGGCTCAATTACAGATATTCGTTCCTGTTCTCGTTTGTCGTGATAGTTATGGCGTGCGACGCTTTCAACACGTTAAAAAATGTCAAGTTCGGCCATTTTGCGGCTTCGTCCGTCATTATACTCGCGCTTGCTTGCGTCGTGCAAAAATTCGATTATGAATTTACGCTCGGTTCAAAGACGCTCGAACTTTCCGATATGCTTTGCATAGGAATATCGGTGCTGTTCATTTTGACGTACATCGGGCTGATTTATAATTACGTGAGGAGCGGCGAAGATACGAAAAACACAGCCGCGCTTTTCCTCGTGATAGCGATAAGCGCGGAACTGCTGATAAATTCTATAATAAGCGTCGGATATATGCAAAACGACGTAGGCGTCGTAAAATACAACAACTATTCGTCGTCGGATACGTCGATAGTCGAACGCTATGATTCATATACCGGCTCGGTCGAGCGGCTTCGCGCAATAATGGGACTCGTCGAAGCGGGCGACACGTCGTTCTACCGCACGGAGAGCACGATATACCGTCAGCGCGGCGGCGTGAACGAGCAGATGGCGGGCGAATTTTACGGCATTTCATCGTCCACGTCGACGCTCAATAAGGACGTGATCCGTCTTATGGCGAAGCTCGGATATGCGTCGACGTCCCACTGGACGAAATATCTCGGCGGTACGCCTGTCGGCGACGCGCTCCTCGGCATAAAGTACGTCTTGACGAGCGACAGACCGACGGAGGCGAACGGCCGCACGATAGAGCAAAACAATAAGCACTCGTTCGATCCCAACATTTATGTCACGGCATACGAGACTGACGAGCCGTATCAGCTCGCTCCGTCAAATTATAAAATATACGCAAAGCAGAACACAAAGGCGCTCCCGATAGCGTACGGCGTCAGCAGAGACGTGCTGTCTATCGAAAACGTTTACTCGATGGACGCTTACCGCGTCGCGATGGACCTGCAAAACGAGATAATAAACACAATGGTATCCGAAACGCTCGGAGAAGCGAATGTTTTCAAACCGCTGAAAGCGACGTATACGACAAACAACGTCTCCGCCGAGAACAAACTCATCACGTTCAACTGGGACGGCTTATCTCATACGACGCGCTACTACGTATTCAATTCTATGGGCAGTGATCCGAGCGTGACATATTCTATGACTGCCGTCGCAGACGGACCGGTGTATTTCCATCTGCCGACGGTCAACTTCGGCAAGTCGGCGAAGATATACGTCAACGGCTCGTTCCTCACAGATTATTTCGGCAACGAGACGACTTGCGCTATGGAGATAGGCACGTTCAGCGCGGGCGACACGATACGCGTCGAGATAAGACTCGACGACGACAAACTGTATATCGACAATTCGACGACGTCGTATTTCTGGTATATAGATTATGCGGCTATGAACGAAGCGTTCGAGGCGCTTTCGAACTCAGCGCTGAATGTCGAAAATTACGGCAACGACTTTATCAAAGGCAATATATATATTGAACAGGGACAAGAACTCGTGTTTACGACGATCCCGTATGACGCCGGCTGGAACGTATACGTCGACGGCAAAGCGGTCGAAACGGTCAAAGTGCTCGACGCACTTCTCGCGTTTGAAGTTACCGACGGCTACCATGAGATCGAAATGCGCTATTTCCCGACGATATATAAGATAGGCATAGCCGTTACGGTGCTCGGATTTGCGATATTCGTTCTCATCGTTCTTTACTGCAAATGCGAGAAATTCCGCTTGTTTGTGACGAGCTGCAAAAACAAACTTTTCAAGTCGAAAAAGGTCGCGGATACGGGCGAAGATGACGATACGGCGTCGGAATGCGACGCAGAGCCCGACGTCGGCGAGCCGGAGCCGGCTCCCGACGCGGCAGATACGGAAAACGGCGAAAGCAACTGAATGTAAAATATAATTAAAAAAACAAATATCGGGCGTGTATATGCGCTCGATATTTTGAGAGGAGAGAAATATGGCTTTTGACGCCGCGATGGCTCGCGCCGTCGTAAACGAAACGAAAAAAAGCGTCGTCGGCGCGAAAGTCGAAAAGATATTTCAGCCGACAAAGGATGAAGCGGTCATCGTTTGCCGCACCGACAGGCAGAACATAAAACTGCTTGTTTGCGCAAATCCGTCGTCGGCGCGCATATGCGTGACGACGCTCGAAAAGGAAAATCCGAAAACGCCGCCGATGTTCTGTATGCTGCTCAGAAAACACCTTGTCGGAACTGTCATCGAGGATGTGTATATGTACGGCTTCGACAGAGTCATCGAGATAAAATTCGCGGCGTACGACGACCTCGGCTATCCGTGTGAAAAATACCTTACCGCCGAGATAATGGGCAAATTCTCAAATTTGTTTTTGCTTTGCGGCGACGGCGGAAAAAAGAAGATAATCGGGCTGCTGCACCACGCCGATATAACGATGAATACGCGCCGCCGCGTTCTTCCGGGAATGACGTACGAGCTTCCGCCGCCGCAGAACAAAGCGGATCCGACAAGCGAGACGGAAGCGGGCTTTATCGAAAAACTGTCGAACTATCCGCGCGAGCGCTCGGCGGACAAATTCATCGTCGACACGTATCTCGGCTTGTCGCCGCTTTTGGCGCGCGAATGCGTCGCTCGGGCGGGCGGCGCGGATAGCGTCGGAGAGTGCAGTCCGCGTATGATGTGGAGCGCTTTTGACGGCCTGATGAAAAAGATAAGGGAAAACGATTTCACCCCGTGCGCCGTCATCCTCGACGGCAAGCCGTTTGAATATTCAATGATTGAAATAGTTCAATATAACGGAATTGCAAAGACGCAGACGTTTGCTGCGTTTTCCGAGATGTTTGACTTTTATTACGGTAAGCGCGAACAGGCGGAACTTATGCGTTCGAAGGCGCGCGACATTGACGCTGTCATATCGGGCGCGCGGCACAAACTGACAAAAAAGCTCCCGCTGCTGAAAGGTGAACTCGAAGAATGCGACAAGGCGGACGAGTACAAACTATGGGGCGATCTCATAACCGCGTCGATATATATGCTGACAAAAAAAGCCGACTTTTGCGAAGTTGTCAACTACTATTCCGACGAGCTCGAAACGGTGAAGATACCGCTCGACATCAAGCTCACGCCGTCGCAGAACGCGGCGTTATATTACAAAAAATACAATAAGTACAAGACAGCGAAAAAAATACTCTCCGAACAGATCCAAAAGACGGAGAGCGAGCTTTATTATCTCGACACGGTGGAAAACTCGGTGAGGATTTCCGAGAACGAGGCGGACCTTACCGAGATACGCCTCGAACTGTCGCAAGCCGGTTATGCGCCTAAAAACGCACAGCTGACAAAGGCGGCGGCAAAGGCAAAACTTACGCCGAAATATTTTATCACAAGCGGCGGGTACGAATGTGCGGTCGGCAAGAACAACATTCAGAACGACTATATAACGCTCAAAGCCGCGAAAAAGAGCGACTGGTGGTTTCACGTCAAAAACAGCCCCGGCTCGCACGTCGTGATGACGTGCGGACCGGACGAAGAGCCCGACGCACGCGATTTTACCGAGGCGGCGGAGCTTGCCGCGTACTTTTCCGGCCTGCGCGACGGCGAGAACGTCGCCGTCGATTACACGAAGATAAGAAATGTCAAAAAGCCGGCAGGCGCCGCTTTGGGATATGTTACGTATTCGTCAAATTACACTGCATACGTCGATCCCAAATGCGAATGTAAAGCCAAATAATACTATTGTATAACAAGCAAAATCACAGTTTAATACATTGGTATAAATCTGAAAATCAAGCAATATCAAGCAAATTCGGAAAAGGAGGGCATTGATGACAAGAACAGAAAAAACGATGCGCAACGTCCGCCTTTCGCTGATTTGTCAGTTCATCGTACTGTTGACGAGCGTGATAACGCGCCGCTTCATATCCGATTATACGTCTATCGAATATCTCAGCGTCGGCGGACTGTTTTCAAACATAATGACGGTGCTCTCGCTTGCCGAGCTCGGCATCGGCACATCGATAACTTTCAGCCTTTATAAGCCGATAAGCGACGGCGACGAGAGCAAAATACGCGCGCTTATGCGCTTGTTTAAAAATGCGTATACCGTGATCGGCATCGCCGTGCTCGTGCTCGGCGGCGCCCTTCTTCCTGCGCTTCATCTGTTTGTCGACGACATCGACGCAGTGCTGGCACAAGTTCCGGATTTTTATCTAATATATATTCTGTACGTCGTAAACTCGGCGGCGTCATATATAGCCGCGTACAAGCGCATACTCATCATCGCCGATCAGAAAAAGTACATTGCGTCGGCTGTCACGGCGCTGTCAAAGACGCTTCTTTGCGTCGCGTCGTGCGTCGTCCTTGCGCTGACAGGCAATTACGTCATATTTATGATATGCACGGTCGTCGCAACGCTCGGCGAAAATATCGCGCTGTCGCTGATAGCTGACAAAAAATATTCTTATCTCAAAGAAAAAGGCGACGACGTGCTGAGCGCCGACGACAAAAAGACGATAAAGACAAACGTCGGCGCGTCGATGATGCACAACGTCGGCGGCGTGCTTGTCAACGGCACGGACAATATCATCATTTCGCGCTTTGTCAGCTTCCTGACAGAGGGCATATATACAAATTATCACCTGCTCAGCGCGGCTGTCGACAGCGTGCTCGCGCCGATATTTCAAAGCGCGACCGCGAGCTTCGGCGACCTTTCCGTGAATGTGGATAACGCGCATAAACGCAGTGTTTTTCACAGAATGTTCTTCGCCGGCGCGTGGCTTTACGGTTTTTGCGCGATCTGCCTCGCCGTTCTCGCAAGACCGTTCGTGCTCATCTGGCTCGGCGAAGGATTTGAGATCGACGATCTGTCGGTGTTTCTCGTCGCGCTCAATTTCTATCTGCTCGGTATGCGTCGTCCGGGGCTCGTCGCGCGCGACGCGATGGGGCTGATGCGCTACGATAAATGGAAGTCGATCGCCGAGGCGGCGATAAACATCGTGCTTTCGATAATTTTGGCAAAATATCTGGGGCTCGCGGGCGTCTTGCTCGGCACGACGGCAAGCTCGCTGCTCACCTGCACGTGGGTGGAGCCGTATATGCTTTATAAGCACGGATTTAAATCGGGCGTCGGATCATTCTTTATAAGATACGGCGTATATACGGCGGTGACAGCCGTCGCGCTCGGCGCGACCGTAATTCTCGCCGACCTCGTAACGACCGGCGGCATTTTGGGCTTGGCGATAAAGCTGCTTATATGCCTTACCGTGCCGAACATCATATATGCGGTCGCATACTTTAAAACTGACGAATTTAAATATTTCTATATGAGCTTTTTGAAAAAATTCAGCAACAAATCATAAAAATCAAAATCGGAGGACAAAAATGTCAAAAAAACTTTTCGGCATCATCGGCGCTATGGACATCGAGGTCGACGGACTCAAAGCGACAATGAAGAATATGACTACGGAGGTGCGCGGCGGCATTGAGTTTGCCGTCGGAACGATCGGCGAGCAAAATGTCGTCGTCGCAAAATGCGGCATCGGAAAAGTATTCGCCGCTATGTGCGCGCAGACGATGATACTCTGTTATTCGCCTGACGTTGTAATCAACACAGGAATCGCAGGCTCGCTTTCGAATGAAGTCGGCGTGCTCGATATGGTGATCGCAAAGGACGTCGTCGAGTACGATATGGACTTATCTGCGGGGGGATTTGGCAATCCAGTCGGCAAAATACCTGACATCGACGAAATACATATGAAATGCGACGAAAGTATAGCGGCATCACTTGCGAAGGTCGCCGACAGCACGGGAATCAAAAGCTTTTCCGGAACCATAGCGTCGGGCGACACGTTCGTCGCCGACAGCAAAAAGAAGCGTTGGCTTTCCGATACATTCGGAGCCATCGCTTGCGAGATGGAAGGCGCGGCTATCGGGCAGATATGCACATTCCGAAAAGTTCCGTTTTCGGTAGTCCGCTCGATCAGCGACGGCGGAAACGAGGACGCGGCGATGACATATGCCGAATTTGCCAAGCTCGCGGCGGATAATTCGATCCGCGTGTTAAAGGCATTTCTTGAAAAACAGCAATAATTTATTTTTGGAGGATACATAAATGGAACTTTTTGAAAAAAAGGTAATTCCGAATTACGAAAAACAGCACAGCTGGGAATCTTATGCCGAAAATCTTTCGACAGAGTACAGGCAGTGCGCCGAGGAAGGGCTTGACGTTTCTGAGTACGAGGAGCTGTTCTATTGCGTGCGCCACATGAATAAGAGCGACGAAAAGCGCCAAATGGCGGATGTTTTGTCGCGCATCGTACTCAACGCAAAAACCGTGCCCGACTATAAATACGTCGAGCCGTCGGACATCGAGACGATAAAAAAATGCCGTCCGAGCGGCGATTTAGAGCCGAAAACTCCCGCCGCCGACACGCTCCGCGAGAAAGTAGCCGGCGCGTGGTACGGACGTATCTGCGGCTGCCTGCTCGGCAAGACAGTCGAAGGCATCAAGACGGAAGAACTCGACGTTATTCTGAAATCTTCAAATAACTATCCGATGTACCGATATATCAGGCGCGACGACGTCACGGATGAGATGCTCGCTACGTTCAAATATCAGCTCGCAAATCGTTGCTACGCGGACAAGATCGCGTGTGCTCCGGCCGACGACGACACAAACTACACAGTTCTATATCAAAAAGTCATCGACGACTACGGCAGGGATTTTACGCCGTACGACGTATCGCGCGCATGGCTGAAATATCAGCCGATAAACGCGTACTGCACCGCGGAGCGCGTGGCATTCTGTAATTTTGTCAAGGGATTTACGCCGCCCGAGTCCGCCGTTTATCAAAATCCTTTCCGCGAGTGGATAGGTGCGCAGATACGCGGCGATTACTTCGGATACATCAACCCGGGCGATCCCGAGGCGGCGGCTGAAATGGCGTGGCGTGACGCGAGCATATCTCACGTCAAAAACGGCATCTACGGCGAGATGTTCGCGGCGGCGATGATAGCGTGCGCCGCTGTCAGCGACGACATAGTTGAGATCATCGAGGGCGGCATTTCGCAAATTCCCGAAAAATCCAGGCTGCACGAGGCTATTTCGAATATTATACAAAAGTATAAATCGGGCGTTTCCTGCGAGGATATGTATGCCGACATCCATTCTCGTTGGGATGAGAACGTCGGGCACGACTGGTGCCACACCATCTCTAATGCCGAGATCGTCGCGGCGTCGCTCCTTTACGGAGGCAACGATTATGCAAAGTCGATATGCCTCGCGGTGCAGACGGGATTTGACACCGACTGCAACGGCGCGACCGTCGGTTCGGTGCTCGGTATGAAGAACGGCGTATCGTCGATAGGCAGTGAATGGACTGCTCCGATAAACGGAAAACTCGAAACGGCGATATTCGGCGTAGGCACGATAGACATCGACGAAGCTATAGACAAGACTATGAAGCATATATCGGAGAAATGATATGAAGATACTTAATTTCGGTTCGCTCAATATAGATATGACGTATTTTGTCGACGAAATGGCGTCGGCGGGGAAGACCGTCGCTTCGTTTGAATTCGGGCGAAATTTCGGCGGCAAAGGACTCAATCAGTCCGTCGCGCTGGCGCGAGCGGGAGCGAATGTCTTTCACGCGGGCAAGATAGGGCAGGACGGCACGGAGCTGCGCGATTTTCTGACGTCGTGCGGCGCCGATACCTCGTTTGTGGCGCTGTCGTCGTTGCCGACGGGCAACGCCGTCATTCAGGTCGACAAAAGCGGAGAGAACTGCATCGTAGTTTACGGCGGCGCAAACCGCGACATCTCAAAGGAATACGCGAGCGCTGTGCTGAATAATTTTGAAGAAGGCGACTTTGTTGTCTTGCAAAATGAGATCTCAAACGTCGGTTTCATAGCGGCCGAAGCGCACAAAAAGGGAATGACGGTCGTGTTCAATCCGTCGCCGCTCGACGGCATAGACGTTTCGCTCGACGACGTTGATATAGTTATCCTCAACGAAACGGAGTCATGCGCGATCTTCGGATCGGACAATGCCGCGGATGTTGAAAAATATATTGAAAAAAGCGCGCAGACTCTTCGCGTTGTGCTCACTCTCGGCTCGCGCGGCGCGTGCTTTATCGAAAAGGGAAGCGTGACGACCGTACCGGCGGTAAAAGTTGACGCCGTAGATACGACCGGCGCGGGGGATACGTTTACGGGGTATTTCCTCGCTGAATATTTCGGCGGCAAAGGCGTTGAGAGGTCGCTTAAAACGGCGGCAAAGGCCGCCGCTATCTCCGTGACGCGCAAGGGCGCGGCGGAGTCCGTTCCTTCAAGGGAAGAGGTGGAATAAAAACTCCCGACCGGTTTTCCGGTCGGGAGTTTTTTATCTCTTTCGCAGTGCTTTGCGAGATGATTCTTTAAATGAAGTGAACAGTCTGTCGATGAGATCCGATTCCGAAATCCAGGTAATACCTGAAAGAACCGTCTGACGTGTATTGACCGATACGGGAACGCATAATTTCAGCGTACTGTCGTGGATCGAGCACGTTTTGGGGACGGCTCCGAGCGAAAACTCTTTGTCAATCGCCATTTCAACGGCAAGCTCCGGCACGAGAAACGCGATCGCATCCTCGGCAGAGCGCGAGTCAACAGGATATTTCACGTCTGTTTTTGCCGTCGCCGTTATGTTTATCATTTCGGTTATTCCGTCGTAATCAACTACGACGTCAGCCGCCCCGTTTTTAGACAGGCGCATTGCGATATATGCCGCAGTCAGCACGGAGTAGACGAACGAGTACAGATTCAGCTTGAAATACCTTTGTGCAACGATCTCGCCCGTGCAGGTAACGCTTGCGCGATATCCGAGCGCACGAAAACCGGACGACAGTTTCTTGTCGAGAAGCGCCGCCGACTCTGCAACGTCGGAAACAATGCCGTTTTCGGAAGAGCCCCTGTCAAAAGCCGCAAAAGCGGCGACGATTTCCGAATACATCCTGACAGGCAATACTTCTATCCTGTGGCTTTTGATTATTTCAAAAAGCCGCTCAGCGTCAATGATTTCCGTGTCATGACGAGCGTTTTCGTTTTGCAGTGACGGGAGGAACATATATATTTTCTTAATTCCCGAAAGAGTTTCTATCGGTAAACAAACGGCGTACTTGAACGGCGCTGACGCGTCGTTTAAAAGAATACTGCCGTTTCTTAAAAAGCTCGCCTTGTTACTCAGCGAGCTTTTTACTCTGATTTTCGGGAGATGCGAATACGCCGCGCGGTTTTTCGCTGAAATCTTTCCGTCTGCATCTGCGGCGATGATCGGAAAAGACGCGGCGTTCATCGATTCAAATGGAAAATCAGACATTGTGGACTTTGTTTGTATAATCGGCGTTCTCTTTGTCGAGAGCGTACATTTTTGCTTTTCTGCTTTCAAAAAACTTGACGGCAACCTGCTCAAAGAGAGCGTATGAGAGAACGTCCTCTTCCTGAATAGCCCACGGCTTGACTTTTTCGCGGAGCGTGTCAAGCTCCGGTTTCAGCGCGTCTGCCGGGCGGTATGTTATCGGCTCTTCGTCACCGAGGATCTGCTTTTGGAATTCGGGAGAGATCGGAACGGACGTTTTACCGTATTCGCCGCGAACCAGCGCCTTGAACTCTTTTGTTACCATCTTGTATCTTTCGCCGCCGATGACGTTGAACACGGCCTGCGTGCCGACGATTTGCGACGACGGCGTGAC
>CAJONA010000006.1 GCA_905235755.1 uncultured Clostridia bacterium | reverse complement strand
GAGCCGAGCGGTGACCGGGCCGCAGCGAGAAGTTCCGGCGGTTAATTTTGCCGTGCAAAATTAAAAAGCGGAGACGCCGTGCGGTGACGCTTTAGACGGGGAGCAAAACAACGTGCGCTTTTCTCTTTATCTGCGGCTCGTTTGCGCTCAAGCGGCACGCTTGCGCATTTCTTTTCGTTCTTTTCTTGTTGCGCACAAGAAAAGAACACCGTCCCTCGCGCTGCCGCGCGAGAAAAAGAGCGGCGCGAGCAAGAAAAGTACATTCTCCCTGCGCCGATGCGGCGCGAACAATGCGCACGGCGCGAAAAATGATGTGCGCGCGAAAAAGCGCGCGGCGCGCTCGCTTTTTACGGTTCGGCGCGTATGCTGTTCGTCGCCTGCATATACAAAAACCCCTGCGTGAACGGACGCATTATGTTCCATACGCCCGCGCCGTAAAGACCGTATTCTTTAAGCAGCGCGAGCTTTGCCTCCATGCTTCGCACGTCTTCAAACCACACCTCGTGCAGCTCGCCGTCCTTATAATAATTGAAATACGGCGTTTTCGCCCTTTCGTCGAATTGTATCTCGGCGCCGACATCGGCCGCGAGCCGCACCGCCTCATCGTTTCCAAGTCCAAGCGCGCCGCGCGCGCCCGCGATGTACGGGAGCGTCCAATCGTACGCGTAGTTCGGCAAGCCCATATATATTTTTTCCGGCGGTATCTCCGACACCGCGTATTCGACGACGCGGCGGACGGAGTCTATCGGCGCGACAGCCATCGGCGGACCGTATGTGTATCCCCATTCGTACGTCATAAGCAGGACGTAGTTTGCCGCCGCACCGATAAGCGCGTAGTTGTGCCCCTCGTACAGCTGTCCCGGCTGCTCCGCATACGACTTCGGCGCGAGCGCCGCTATCACGATGTAGCCGTATGCGTTCAACACCTCGCGCGCTTCGGAGATAAAATTCGCGTACGGCACGGCGTCGGAGGCGTCGAGGTATTCAAAATCTATGTCGAGCCCGACAAATCCCTTTTGCCTTATGTTTTGAAGAATATTCGCTATCAGGTTTTGACGCGCCGACGGACTGCCAAGCAGCGTCGACGCGAGCTCGCTTGAAAACACGCCGCTTTCCGTGAGCGTCGACAGATGCATCAGCGCCGCCGTGCCGAGCGACGACGAAACGTCGAGTATCCTCTCGTCGTCGAGCGCGAGCAGCTCGCCGTCGGGCGTAAATCCGTACGTGAACGGCGAAATATAGGTAAAATACGGCGAATTGCCGTATAGCGCCGCGTCGCTGATAAACGGATACGCGTAACCGTTTGTCGTTATCTCATACGACCTGTCCTCCGCAAACGATATTACAAGCGTCTGCCCGGGATATATATCGTTCAGCCCGCCGAAAAGCACGGGATTGTTCGCAAATATATCGCGCGGCGACGCGCCTGTATCTTGCGCTATCGAATTGACGGTGTCGCCGCTTTGCACTGTGTACGTCGTCTTGGGCGTCAGTATCATCAGCGCCTGACCGACGGCCAGCGAGTACGGCGGCGACAGGCCGTTCCACTCGGCGAGGAACGCATGCGACACGCCGAGTTTTCGGGATATGGAAAAAATCGTATCCCCGTATTTTACGGTATAAATAAGCAAAAAAACACCCCCTCCGTACATATTGTATGGAGAAGGCGGTGTTTTTGATTTTAAATATTTATCAGTCCGGATAAACTATCGTGCACGTTTCGCCGATCACCGAAGGACAGCCGTTGAATATGTCCTTTACTCTGTCGGCGAATTTTCTCGGCAAGGAGATCGTTTTTATGCCTGTGCAGAACCCGAACGCGCTGTCTTCCACTGTCTCTGTATTTTCGCCGATAATGACGGCCGATACCGAGGCGCAGCCTGTGAACGCCGATCTTTCAACTGTTTTTACAGTCGAAGGAAGCTCGATGGTCGTCAAAGACGAGCAGCCGAAGAACGCACTGTTGCTTATTTTTTCAAGTCCTTCGGCAAATGCGACGGTTTTAAGATTGTTGCACATCGAAAACGCGCTTGCGTTGATGACCTTGACGTTTGAAGAAAGCACGAGCGTTTCGACCGTGCTGGGCGCCGCCGTGATGTTCTGGCCGAGGCCGATTACGGTTATAGGATACTCATGTCCGTTGTATGTTATCGTTTCGGGTATCGTTATTGTCGAGGATAATATGTCCCATCTGTAAAGCGTAGCCGTTGCGGCTTTGCCGTCCTCGCCTGCCACAAGCTGGAATTTTATCAAACCGTCGTCGCTTTGAAGCTGAACGCCGACCGGATCGTTATTTTCTTCTGTTGTCTGCTGCGTCGATTCCGTTGAAGAATCTATAATATCTTCGTTGCCGCAAGAAGCGAGGCACACGGCTACCATCAAAAAAGCGACGAGAAAAGCAACAATTCTTTTCATCTGGAATATCTCCTTTTTATCAAAAAATGATTTTCGTTTAAATATTGTGAATATAATATATCATAAACCGTCGATTTTGTCAATAAACAAAAATAAAGTAATACAAAAGTTGACAGAATATTTTTGTCGGAGGCTGATTTGAAGTTCTTGCCTGACGAACCGTATAAAAAAACGCTGTATATATTCGCATACGCGCTTATGTTTTCCGCGCTTGCGTATATCGCTTTAAGATATGCGTTGCCCGCTCTTTTGCCTTTTTTGCTCGCGTGGCTTGTCGCAACCGTACTGCAAAGGCCCGTCGTTTACGCCGAAAAAAAATTAAAAATACCGAAAAAAGCGGCGGCGGCAGTTCTTGTGCTCGTGTTTATATCGACGCTTCTCGGTATTATTTTTGCGCTTGTTTCCATACTTATTCGTCAAGGCGCGGAGCTTGTTTCAAAAATTTCCGGCGATCCCGCCGCGATCACGGGCAAAGTCGACGCGATGTTTGAAAGTATGGGAAAATTTCTGGAAAAATTCGGGATAGAGTATGACGGCGGGCTGCCGTCGGTGATCTCAAACGCCGCCATAAGCGTCATATCGTCTTTGGCGTCGTCGCTCACCGGCGCGGCGGCGGGCTTTGCGGCGTCGCTTCCGCGCGTGTTTATCTTTATAGCCGCGCTCGTCATTTCGAGCATTTATTTTTGCGCCGATTACAGAAAAATTTCAAACTATATACTGTCAACTGCGCCAACGCGCGCCGCGCTCGTCGTGTCGACGCTCAAAAAGGAGTTCGGCGCAGTTATGACAAAATACGTCCGCTCGTATTTTCTGCTGTTTTTGCTGACGCTTGGAGAGCTGTTTTTGGGGCTCACGGTGATAGGAGTCGACAGCGCGTTCGTTTTGGCGGCGGTGATAGCTTTCGTCGACGTTTTACCGGTGCTCGGCACGGGGATCGTTCTCTTTCCGTGGGCTGTCGTAAAACTGATCACGGGAGATGTCCGCATGGGAATATCACTGCTGATCATTTATGCGATCGTGTCTGTCGTGCGGCAGGTCGTCGAGCCCAAGATCGTCGGAGCCGGGATCGGACTGCACCCTGCCGTTTCGCTGATCATGATGTATATAGGGCTGAAAGCGTTCGGCATCGTCGGGCTGATAGTGATGCCGATAGTGTTCACGATCGTCAAAAACACAGTCATCTCGGTCAAAAAGGCGAGCGCATGAAGAATATAAAAATTTCCGTGCATCCGCTCGCGGCGGCGGGAATATTTTTGCTGTGTACGGTGATACCGCAAAGCCGCGCTTTCGGCATCATCGCGGCGGTGTTGTGCCACGAGGCGGCGCACGTCTTTGCGGGGCGGCTTTTTTCGATGAAAGTCAGGCGCGCCGTTTTGCTTCCGCTCGGTATATCGTTTGAAATGGACGCGCCGCGATCTTACGCGGCGGAATTCGCCGTCGCGGCGGCAGGGCCGCTCATAAACATACTTATATGCGCGCTGATAAAGACGGGACTTGTTCCTTTGAGCGCGGGCGTCGACGAGCTTTTTATGTTTTCGGCGAGCTTTGCCGCGCTCAATCTTATGCCGATACGCTCGCTCGACGGAGGAACGATGCTCCTCTCGGCGACATCGGCGGTATTTTCGCAGGATACGGCCGAGCGGTTGCTCGATATATCCGGCGCGGCGGCGCTGGCGCTGCTGTGGCTTGTCGGGATATACATATTTTTCTACGGAACGGAAAACTTCACGCTGCTGATTTTCGTGTCGTTCATGTTCGCCGCCGCGGTGATGAAAAGCGACGGCTCTGCAAAAAAGCAAAATATGTCTTGAAAGTTTTGTGCCTTTGTGGTAAAATATGAAAAAAACAAGGCAGGTACAAAAATGAAAGCAATAATAGAAATGGAAAACGGCGGCGTTATGACGCTCGAGCTTTACCCCGAGACAGCGCCGAAAACGGTTGAGAACTTCGTCAAACTCGCAAAAAGCGGTTTTTATAACGGGCTTATCTTCCATCGCGTCATAAGCGGCTTTATGATACAGGGCGGCGATCCGACAGGCACCGGCATGGGCGGCCCGGGTTGGACGATAAAGGGTGAATTTTTATCAAACGGCGTGCAAAACACTCTCAAACATACGCGCGGCGTCATTTCGATGGCGCGCTCGTCTCATCCCGATTCGGCGGGCTCGCAGTTTTTCATAATGCACCGCGACGCGCCGCACCTCGACGGCCAGTACGCCGCTTTCGGCAAGATGACCGACGGCTTTGACACGCTCGATAAAATAGCAAATACGCCGACCGATTACTCCGACAGGCCGAGACAGCCGCAGAAAATCAAGACCGTTACGGTAGAGGACTGATATGAGCTCCCGCACAGACAGGATAAACGAACTCGCAAAAAAGGAAAAAACGGTTGGCCTCACCGACGAGGAAAAGGCGGAGCAGAAGAGAAGCGCCTGCGCGACGAGTTCCGCGCCGAATTCCGAAAAAATCTCGCTTTGCAGCTCGAAAACACCGAGAACACCGGCAGTAAAGAATAAAAAAACATCGCACAAAGGTAAGATCTTTTAAGGACTGACGAAATGCAGAAAAACCGACTGATGTGAGGAGACCCTCATTTCAGTCGGTTTTGTCGTATAGTATTGCAGGGATGACGTTTGTATGCCAAGCGTCAAAAAAGTTAACAGTTATGTTTGCGCGCCTTACGCGCAAGTTATGATTTGCTGAAAATCAACAAAGTTATGATATGAGTTCCGCATAAACGCGCGAAGCGCTCATAACTCGGTTTCTCCGATCATAACGCCCGCAGGGCTCATAACGTTTCGCGTCAGCGGAACTCATAACTGCCGACTGTCATTCAGAACAGTCGGCAAGGGCGCTGGCGCTGTTTTTTATTCTATCGTTTTCAGTTTTTCTTCGGCGGCGTCGAAGAATTTTCTGTCGCCTATACCTCTTTTGCAAATGATGTCCCAAAAGACGTATATTATCGCGTTCCAGCCCTGATTTGCCTTTACGCCGTTGCCTTTTACGGTGTGCATATATTCGTGCGTCGCGCCGTCATAGTCGAGGTCTATCATAAGACGCCATATCATATTGTCGAGCGCGCCGTCGACGCCGTGAATATACGCGGCGATGTGGAACATCATCTCATATATGTGATACGAGCCGCCGTTCGCGTATCTGCCGAGGTCGAGCCGCGCCATTTCGGGATTTGGTTCGCCGTATGCGCAGAACGCCTCTATCGGCAGATATTCGCCGTCGGGTGCGGCGACGATCTTCGTTCCATACGGGGTTTTTGCCTTGCTCGACATTATTTTTTTGTATGTCACTCTGACCTGCTCGTCGGGAATGAACGTTTCGCCGAACAAAATATAATGAAGCAGGTCGCCTACGGAATAATCGAGCGTAAGATACGGTTTTTTCAGGCTCAGCGGCACAAATTCGCCGTTAAAGAGCGTTTTGTAGTACGCAAGCGCTTTATCGTACCGGTCGCCGATATCATATCCGAGTTCTTTTGCCGCACGGAGCGCGCAAACGCAAAGCCCTTGCGAATACGCGTCGGCGTCGTCGTCCTCAAAGCAGCAGATGTCAAACCAGTTTCTGTATGAGTGACGTTCGTCGCCGTCGGGGCAATATCTGCCGTCGCCGACCTTGTTCAGTCCTTCGAAAATTTTTCGCACCGCTATGTCGCATTTTTCTTTGCACACCGTGCCGCCGCTCATCTTTACTCTGTACGACCATATCACAAAGAACAACGGATATTCGGCTTCTTGTATGCTTTTCTCGCTGTTTGCGCGGTAGCTCTGTTCTTCTATGTATGCGGGGAGTATCCACGTCTGCCAGAATGCGTCCCTGTTGTATTGGCAGTTGGCGTACTGTATCCCCGGCACCACCCATAAATCGCTCGTGCCGGATTCGTTTTTTCTGATGTGCATATAATTTGAGCTGAAACTGACGGCGCGATAAACGGATCCGTCGCCTTCTCCCCATTTTTTATCTATAGCCAAAAACGCGTCGCGGCGGATGGATTTGACGGTCGTCGCGCCGCTCTTCACCCAAATGAAGCGAAAAACGTGCGGCTTTGACGAAACATCGTGGTAATACGGGTGATTATCGGGCTCATATTCGCAGTCGCGGCTCTTGTGATAGTTCGGCGCTCCGCCGGGATCGCCGGACGACAGATAAAACTCCTCTTTTTCGGGTATTATATGCTGCGTTGTGTAGTTGTCGCAGTGCGACGGATTATCCGAAATAAATATGTCCGTCGTTTTGCCGACGGCGGCTATCATCGGCACGGGCGAGCCGTCGATGGCAAACAGATATTCGGTCGGATTGTGCGGGCTTTGGCGCAGCACCTGCTCGTGAGCGCACTCGTCGTTAAACGAAAAGAACGCGGCTTTGCCTTTGCCGTAAAGCGAAAAATAGCATTTTCCGTCGCCCTCTGCCGTCAGCTCGACGGTTGTCATTTTGCCGTCGCGCGAAATATCGACGTCGACGGATATGTTTCCGACTGTGTATTTCGCGCTCGCACTGTCGTCTGTCAAGGCGCAGACGCTGTATGCGCCGCCCTCTGTGTGAAGAAGAATAGAATAATCCATAAATTTTTCTCTTTATAAATAATATTTTTGCGGCGTGCGTCGCCGTTTTCTTTATATAATTATATCAGCAGCGGCGGCGCTTGTCAACGCACTTGACATATGTTTCGGCGGAAAATTCGAGCTCGTACCGCGCGCCGAAGTCGAGCGGGTCGATATTTACCGTTTCAAGCGCAAATCCGAGATTGTAATACGGCTCTGTCTCGTATGTCGGTATGACGACCTTTTCTGCTCTGACATCGACTTTTTGCATTATACACGCTCTGAAAAGTGTTGCTTTGATATTATTTTATATCACGAAAACAACAATGTCAAGAGAATAAATGATATTTTGCACCGCCCGCATCGGACGGGGAAAAACGTTTGTCGAAAAAACGGAGTCAATATAACGGCAAGCGACAAATCTCTTGACAAATTTATAATTAAAATATATAATTATAATGATTTATATATTAAAAGGAATATCATATGAACTTGACAGTGATTTTTTTGATTTCAGCAGCGATTTTGACAGCGGCTATCGCTTTTGCCATCGTTATCGGCGCCGGCAAATACAAACGCGGCAGAGTGCTTACACCTTTCAACGTCGTGTTTGGCGGGGTTTTTCTCGCTGCCTTTGTATGCTTACTGCCAATATATGACATCGTACTTTCCGATGCTTCAAGCGGCGGTCTGAAGACGATAACGTTCACTCTTTACAACACGTTTAAAATTTTCACTTTTAACGCGGATAACGAGGTTGTTCTTAAGGTCATAAACGGTTCAAACAACAGTCTTGCCGCGATCTTCTCGTCATATCTTTCGGTGTTGTTCGTTATCGCACCGATATTGACAGTCGGAGTTGTTCTCTCTTTTTTCAAAAACGTCTCGGCATACATACGGTATATATTTAATTACTTCAACGACGCCTATGTATTTTCGGAGCTTAATGAGAAGTCGCTTTCTCTTGGCGCAGACATAAGAAAAAACCACAGGCGCGCGACGATAGTATACACATCCGTTTTCTCAAACAAGGACGACGCGAAATCCGATCTTATCGAGCAAGCGCGTGCAATAAACGCGATATTTTACAAAAAAGACATCCTTGCGGTCAATTTCAATATACACTATAAAAAGTCGCAGGTGGTACTGTATACGATAAGCGACGACGAAGGCGCAAACGTCGATCAGTCGCTCAAACTGATCGAACTTTATAAGGGCAGGGAAAACACCGATTTGTTTGTGTTTTCGACAAAAAAGGCGAGCGAGCTTTTGCTGGCAAAAGCGGACAAAGGATTCATCAAGGTGCGCAGGGTAAACGAGATAAGATCGCTTGTCAATCGTATTTTGTATGAGCAGGGCGCCGAGATTTTCAAGCACGCAAACGAAGCGGACGGAGAAAATAAAAAGATTTCAGCCGTGATAGTCGGCCTCGGACAGCACGGCACGGAAATGCTGAAAGCACTGGCTTGGTTTTGTCAGATGGACGGTTATCATGTCGAGATCGACGCCTTTGATGTCGACGAAAAGGCGGAAGATAAGTTTTCAGCTATCGCGCCGGACCTCATGTCCAAGGAATATAACGGCGTAGCCGTTCCGGGAGAAATCGATTATACGATAAGGATCCACTCGGGATGCGACGTTTCCACAAAATCATTCGCCGACGAAATAGCAAAATTGACCGAAGCCACATATGTATTCGTCTCTCTCGGTTCCGATGACGCCAACATAAAAGCGGCGGCCGATCTGCGTATGATGTTTGAAAGAATAAATGCAAAGCCGATCATACAATCGATCGTTTACAGCGCATACGACAAGAACGCGCTCGAAGAAGTAACAAACTACCGCGGACAGCGGTACGACATAAGCTTTGTCGGGGACAGACATACCATTTATTCCGAAGCGGTCATAATGAAATCGGATTTGGAAGAGGATGCTCTGCGCCGCCATTTGAAATGGGGGAAAGAAGACGATTTCTGGCAGTATGAATACAATTATAATTCGTCTGTCGCGTCCGCCATACATATGCGGGCGAGGATCGCCTGCGGCATACCGGGCGCCGAAAAGAAAGAAGCGGACCTTACGGATGAGGAGCGCGATATAATTCAGAGACTCGAGCATCGCAGATGGAACGCGTATATGCGCTCGGAGGGATATATCTACAGCAAATCGCGCGACAAAAGCAGCCGCAACGACCTTGCCAAGATGCACAACGATCTTGTGAATTTTTCATTGTTGAACGAGCAAGACGCGAAAAAAGACAGCAGTGTCGGAACGGTTTGATCTTGCGTTATCCGGTACGAATAACGTGAAACGACACTTTCTTACTATAAGGAGAAAATAAAATGACCGATATAAAAAACAGCGTTTTACTCGACAAAATAATCGAATATGCAAAAACCGTCGGAGAGCCGATAAAAGAAGTATTGACGGCGGAACGTTATATCGTGTCGGTGATCGACGCCGTCGAGGGCGTTTATGAGATCGAAATTTCAAAAGAGGAAAAAGATCTGTTGATCGAAATGCTTAGGGCACACATTCCTTTTGCGAGCGCCGATTTTTCAAATGTCAAAGAGCATTTTATGAAATATGTCTTCGATAACCGCGACACGCCGTTTATGGACAGCTTCTATATGCAAAAATGCCTCTATAATGCCAAGTCCGTCGCTATGAAAAATGGATCGGAGCAGCTCTCTGCCGACGTGCTTTTGTCGTGCATTTTTGATGAACCGAACACATTTATAAGCGATTATATCAAAAAAGAAAGCGGCGCGGGCGAGGAAAATGCCGATACAGATGCGGATGACGCACGTGCGTTAATGTTCGAGATACATAAGCTGACGCAAGATAAAGCCGAAGACGGTAACGGCGATGATAAGTCAGAAGCAAAAGCTGCGGAGGATATGAAATCGACGGATCGGAAGGCGATCGTCGCCAAATTGACCGAAAAAGTCAAAAGCACTCATGATAAGTTGCTTGAATCTATTTACGGTCAGGATAACGCCGTCAGTGTTTTCGCCACAGGATATTTTCAGGCTGAACTTTTGTCATTGACGGACAAAAACAGGACGCGTCCGCGTGCCATATTCCTTTTTGCCGGCCCTCCGGGCGTGGGCAAAACCTTTTTGGCAGAAAAAGCCGCCGAGGTGCTTGAGCTGCCGTTTATGCGTTTCGATATGAGCGAGTATTCCGACAAGGAAGCTAATATCGAATTCTGCGGCTCCGACAACGTTTATAAAAACGGCAAGGAGGGCAACGTTACGTCGTTTGTCGCAAAACACCCGCGATGCGTCGTCCTTTTCGACGAGATCGAAAAATCGCATATAAACGTTATACATCTCTTCCTTCAGATGCTTGACGCAGGACGTTTGCGCGACAACTTTACGGATAAAGAGGTTTCATTTGCCGACGCTATTCTTATTTTCACGACAAACGCCGGCAAACAGCTGTATGAAAATTCGGAAGCGACCGATTTTTCCGGCACCACAAAAAAAGTCATTTTAAAGGCTCTCCAAAATGACATCAACCCCGCGACGGGGACGCCGTATTTCCCCGCCGCCATCTGTTCGCGTTTTGCGTCGGGAAACGTCGTGATGTTCAATCACATAACAGCGCATAATCTGCGGGAAATAGCAAAGAAAGAGGTTCTCAGACACGCTTCAAATTTTGAAAGCGAAATAGGGATAAAAGTTAACATCGACGAGCAGGTTTATACGGCTCTTTTGTTTGCGGAAGGCGGCGCCGCCGACGCCAGAACTATCAGAAGCAGAGCGGAGACGTTCTTTGACGACGAACTGTTCGAGCTGTTCCGCTTGATAGATTCAGACAAGATAACCGCCAATATCGAAGATCTCGAAGCTATCAACATCAGCGTTGATTTACCCGACGATAACAAAGAGATCTCGGCTCTTTTCGATCAATGTGAAAAGCACGAGATTATGGTTTTCTCGTCCGAAAATGTATGCGCCATGTGCTCGGAGAAGACCGATGACGCCGAATTTATAAATGTTCAAACGATTGACGCGGCAAAAAAAGTACTGTATGACCGTGATATCGGTTTCGTTTTGATCGATCTTGACTTCGGCCAAACAAAGGATACGGAGTATCTCAATATCGAAGACGTCGATTCAAAAGCCAGAGACTTCTTTTGGTTTGTCAGAGAGTATCATTCCGATATGCCGATATATCTTCTTCAGACGCCGGACAAAAAATTGAACACGGAAGAACGCACGTCGTTTATGCGCAAGGGTGTGCGCGGCGTCATCGCTCTGTCAAAGGGCGAGGACGGCTTTGCCGAAGAGATCCGCAAGACGAACGAAAGACTTTATCAGCAGAGAAGTATGGAAAATCTCGCAAAAGCCAATAAGCTTGTCACGTTTGAAACGGCGCAATCGCTCAAAAACAGTGGCAAAACAGCGGAAATAAAATTGTTCGATTTTGAAATGACAGTTGCAATAGATGCGGAAGACGCGCAAAGCATACTCAGCAGCATATCAAAACCGAACGTTCGTTTTGATCAGGTGATCGGTGCCGAAGACGCCAAGAAAGAACTGCAATATTTTGTGGAATACCTTAAAAATCCGAAAAAATATATGGGGACAGGTGTCAGTTCACCGAAGGGAGTGCTTCTCTACGGACCTCCCGGAACCGGTAAAACAATGCTTGCCAAAGCTATGGCAAGCGAATCCGACGTTACTTTTATCACAGCAGAGGGAAATCAATTCCTCAAAAAGTATGTCGGCGAGGGACCGGAAAAGGTTCACGAGCTTTTCCGCACAGCTCGAAAATATGCGCCGTCGATACTGTTTATCGACGAGATAGACGCGATCGCAAAGGAAAGAAAGGGCGGAGACGCATCTTTGGGGAGCGAAGCCACGCTCACCGCGTTCCTCGCAGAGATGGACGGCTTCAAAAATGACACGAGCAAGCCCGTATTCGTTTTGGCAGCCACAAACTTTGACATCGAGCCGGGAAGAGACAAGAGCCTCGACCCCGCGCTTATGCGTCGATTTGACAGAAGGGTATACATAGATCTTCCCAACCGCGACGAACGCGTCCGCTATATCAGAATGAAGCTTGCCGAAAAATCGGCGTTTGAACTTACGGAAGATAAGATAAACAACATCGCGCTCCGCTCGACCGGGATGAGCCTCGCAGAGCTCGAATCCGTAATTGAGCTTTCTTTGCGCACGGCGATAAGGAACGGCAATCTCAAGGTGACGGACGAAATTTTTGAAGAAGCTTTCGAGACGTTCAATGGCGGAGAGGTCAAGAAATGGGACGCGTCGCAGCTCGAACGTGTTGCGAGACATGAAGCGGGCCACGCATTTCTTTGCTGGAAGAGCGGAGAAACACCGTCATACGTCACCGTCGTCGCCAGGGGCGATCACGGCGGGTATATGCAGCACGATGACAACGAAGGGAAAGCCATTTATACAAAGGATGAGC
The DNA here is from genome assembly GCA_905235755.1 of uncultured Clostridia bacterium. Lineage (GTDB taxonomy): Bacteria > Bacillota > Clostridia > Oscillospirales > CAG-272 > RGIG6816. The sequence continues at coordinate 10,077 of CAJONA010000006.1, read as the reverse complement.
TTCTTTCAAAAATACGCACATCCCTCGGCGGTCGTGCCGCAGAGATCGTCTATTACGGAGAGAAAGACGGAGTGTCCACCGGAGCAAGCGGAGATCTCGTGTCCGCGACGAATATGGCACGCAGCATCATTTGCACTTACGGCATGGATGAAGAGTTCGGCCTTGCTGTAATAGATCAGCCTTCATCGAGAAGCGGCGCTATAGATTCGAAGGTTCGTGAAGCGGTCAATAAGATACTCGCGGATGAGATGCATAATGCGATCAAGCTCATAGAGGAAAACAGAAGATCGATCGACGCCCTTGTCGAGAGACTCATGTCCGAAAATCACTTAACGGGAGACGAGATAAAGGCTGTTTTCGTCAAAAGCGCGGATCAATAATACCTTAACGGCACGGCGCCGCTATGCATGTTGGCGGTGCCGCGAATATGAAGGTCAAAAGCCATATATATCAAGCAAATTTTATTTCACGCAAGCCATATTCTGTCTGAACAAGCTAAATAAAAAATGACAATCAGAAAACACGTATATAGGAGATTATATGGAATATTTAAGTGTAAAAACCAAGGGCAACTCGAACCCGGATGGAAAACCGAGGGTGTATTTTACATGTCACCCGCAAGATTTTGACAGATATTTCGACAAGGTGTGCGATGACATCTTCAAAACTCATGACTGTGCCATTTACTACACGCCGGATATGACTGCTCCGATACCGGAAGAATACGTCGATGTCGACTTTGGAAGGATGAATCTGTTTGTAATGCCGATAACTTTCCGCCTTTTGAGGGAACCGAACAGGGCAATGGATTTCGATTATCGATTTGCCGACGAAAAGCATATTGCGGTGCTTCCGCTTATGATGGAAAGCGGGATAGACGAGTTTTATTCTAAGAAATTCGGAGAACGGCAGTACCTTAGTCCGTATGACAGGGACGCGACGGCGATAAGCTATGAGCAAAAGCTGAAAACGTTTCTCGACTCGATACTTATCAGCGACGAAACGGCGGCAAAGGTGCGGGCGGCTTTTGACGCGTATATCTTTTTAAGCTATAGAAAAAAGGACAGGCACTATGCGAACGATCTGATGAAGCTCATCCATCAAACGCCGAAATGCCGCGACATTGCGATATGGTACGACGAGTTTCTGAAGCCGGGGGACGGCTTCCGCGATTCGATAAAGGCGGCGATGGAAAAAAGCGAGCTTTTCACCATGCTTGTGACTCCTAACCTTGTGAACGAGGACAACTTCGTTCAAAGGGAAGAATACCCTATGGCGGTCGATTTGAAAAAAGGTATCCTTCCCGCACAGATGAAAGAAACGGACCGCGCGGAGCTTGAAAAGAAATATCCGGCAATTCCCGAATGTGCGGACACTGCCGACAGAAAGAGCTTTCAAAACAGATTGCTCGATGAGCTTTGCAATATAGCCATTGCCGAAAATGATTCCGATCCGGAGCACAACTTTCTCATCGGGCTTGCATATCTTGACGGCATCGACGTTGAGGTCGATACGGAGCGCGCGCTTGAGCTTATCAAAGGCGCGGCAAATGCCGGCTGCGACGCGGCGATGGTAAAGCTGTATAAGATGTACTCAAACGGAGAGAGCGTAGCGCTCGACTACCGCGAGGCTTTAAAATGGGCGCAGGCGCTTTATGACCACAGAAAAAACACACTCGGCGAAGAGCATCCGGACACACTGTCGGCGCTTAACAACCTCGGTATAACGTACAGCTATCTTGGCGAGCGTCAAAAAGCGCTTGAAATAGAAGAAAAAGTGTACGCGCTGATGTACAAAATTCTCGGCGAAGAGCATCCGTATACACTCACGGCGCTTAATAACCTCGGTGTAACATACATCTATCTTGGCGAGTATAAAAAAGCGCTTGAAATAGAAGAAAAAGTGTACGCGCTGAGACGTAAAATTCTCGGCGAAGAGCATCCGGACACACTCACGGCGCTTAACAACCTCGGTGTAACATACATCTATCTTGGCGAGTATAAAAAAGCGCTTGAAGTAGAAGAAAAAGTGTACGCGCTGAGACGTAAAGTTCTCGGCGAAGAGCATCCGGACACACTCATGGTGCTTGGCAACCTTGGTGCAACGTACAGCTATCTTGGCGAGCATAAAAAAGCGCTTGAAACAAAAGAAAAAGTGTACGCGCTGAGTTGTAAAATTCTCGGTGAAGAGCATCCGGACATGCTGTCGGCGCTTAACAGTCTCGGTGCAACGTACGGCAATCTTGGCGAGCATAAAAAAGCGCTTGAAATAGAAGAAAAAGTGTACGCGCTGAGACGTAAAGTTCTCGGCGAAGAGCATCCGGACACACTGTCGGCGCTTGGCAACATCGGTGCAATGTACAGCGATCTTGGCGAGCATAAAAAAGCGCTTGAAGCAAAAGAAAAAATGTACGCGCTGATGTGCAAAATTCTTGGCGAAGAGCATCCGGACACACTGTCGGCGCTTAACAACCTCGGTATAACGTACGGCGATCTTGGCGAGTATAAAAAAGCGCTTGAAGTAGAAGAAAAAGTGTACGCGCTGAGATGTAAAATTCTCGGCGAAGAGCATCCGGACACACTTACGGCGCTTGGCAACATCGGTGCAACGTACAGCGATCTTGGCGAGCATAAAAAAGCGCTTGAAACAAAAGAAAAAATGTACGCGCTGATGTGCAAAATTCTTGGCGAAGAGCATCCGGACACACTCAAGGCGCTTAACAACCTCGGTGCAACATACAGCCATCTTGGCGAGCATAAAAAAGCGCTTGAAACAAAAGAAAAAGTGTACGCGCTGATGTGCAAAGTTCTCGGCGAAGAGCATCCGTATACACTGTCGGCGCTTAACAACCTCGGTATAACATACATCTATCTTGGCGAGCATAAAAAAGCGCTTGAAGCAGAAGAAAAAGTGTACGCGCTGAGATGTAAAGTTCTCGGCGAAGAGCATCCGGACACGCTGAGAACTCTTGAATTTATAAAAATATTAAATGGATAATACAATAAAATAAAAAAGCTCCCGCGCGGGAGCTTTTTTATTTTCAACAATATGACGTCAAAAAACAGCGTGCATTTTCATCTGTCCGCGTCGATTTTTTGAATTTCGAGAATATCGCCGATGTCGCATTCGAGTTTTTCACATATTTTTATAATTGTTTCCATACTTACATTTTGGTTGCTGCTCATTTTGGCGAGCGTGGCGGAACTGATACCGCATAATTCGATAAGATCTGTCTTTTTCAAATTCTTGTCTATCAGTTTTTTCCAAAGTTTATTGTAATTCATCGTATCTCCCAAATTATAAAATTTGAAATCCGATTCCTATTATACAGCAAAATCACCTATTTGTCAAGGGCAAATTTAAAAAAATATAGTTTAGATAACTAAAAAAATTTTTTAGTAAATAAAATTTCAAATTTATATTGACAAAACTTTATTTCCGGTTTATTATATGTATGCGAAACAAATTGTCGAAATGTGGGAGATAAAAGACAGATCGGCATAAAGAAATAAAAGGGAGGCGATATCATGAAAAACGGAGACGAAAAAATACGCATTGAGGAATGGTTCACAAAGAGCAGGATAGTGCCGATATTCGGCACTATAACGGATGAAATGGCAAACAGCGTCGTAAGTATGTTGTTTTATCTGGAGGAGAAGAGCGCAAACGACGATATAATAATATGGATAAACAGCCCGGGCGGCAGCGTATCGGCGGGGCTGATGATACTTGACGCGATAAATATGGTCAAGTGCGACGTTTGCACGGTCTGTATGGGTACGGCGGCTTCGATGGGCGCCTTCCTTCTCGGCGCGGGCACTCGCGGAAAGCGTCAGGCGATGCCTAACAGCGAGATAATGATACATCAGCCTCTCGGCGGCGCTCAGGGGCAGGTGTCGGATCTTATGATACAGATGAAACACGCGGAAAGCGTTCGCCGAACGCTCAACGAATACCTTTCCGTATTTACGGACAAGCCGATCGAGCAGATCGAAAAAGACACCGACCGCGACTACTATATGACGGCGGAGATGGCTCTCGAATACGGGCTGATCGACAAAATAATCAAGACAGAGATAAAAGCTATGAGAAAGTGAGGGATCGCTATGGATAAAAATCAGGATAGATCGTATATGATGATCGCGGAAATGCATGACGCGCTCATAAAAATGTATACGTTGTTCGATGTCACGCTGGGCAAATTCTGCACGCAAAAGGAATGCGCGAAGGTATTTGTCGACCTTTCAAACGTGTTCTTGATATATGACGAAGACGCGCTGTGCGATATTTACCGCGCGATGAACAGCCCGTACATACACGGAGCGATGGACACGGAGAGCTACAACTTTCTTTGCAGGGCTATCTCGTATAATCCGACCGTCGTCTCCGAAACCGAGAAAGCGGTGTGCTTAAAGAAGAAGACGGCGATAAGCATAAAGGAACGCTTTTTCTCCGATCCGGAGCCGACAACGCTCGGAGAAGCGCTGTCCGCGCTCTATCTGGCCGCCGACAGCGGCAGCACGTGCTGTATGGCGCTGCTTGCATATTTTCAGGCGACGGGCACATTCACCCGCAGAAATGTAAAATCGGCGACAAAACTCACAAAAGATCTTGCGCTTTGGAACAATCTCGCCGGAATTATGATCGGGCTTTCGTTCATCGAGAACGACGACGAGCTGGCTATGTTCTATCCGCCGCTTCAGGCGGCGCTGTCGAAGAATATGCAGATAGACGCGGCGCAGTTCATCAGCGACAATTTTGACGAAAAATACGCGGGCAAAAGCACGTCGCTTGCATTGGCGCTCGAAAAGGCGTTTGACCTGAATATCGAAAAGCGCGACGAGATAAATCCCGTCAAGCTGAAGCTCATCGGCGCCGTTGCCTTTGACGACGACGCAAAAAGAAAGATCCTTACAAGTAGTATGAAAAGCGGGGAGATAGAGAGCCTTCCCATCGATATTCACGGCAAAAGCAGGATAAGCATAGATGTTGCGACGCTTACCGATCTCTTGAAAAAGAGAAACGTGCCGGGATATGAGAAGGTGATAAACAATCTCATGCTCTTTGACGAGCCGAAGGTGTCATACCGCCCGATGCTCATCGTGTGCCGGGACGTCGTAAGACTGAAAAATATTGAATACGCGCTCAAAGCGGCGATATCTAAAAACAAAATGTCGGTTCTTGATTTTCGCAACCTGAGCAACTGCGTATTCTCGCGCTCGACGGATAATATAATAATATCTACGCTTGAAAGAACGCGCGACATCGGGAGCGTGATATTTATGAAAAACGTCGACGAGATACCGAAGGACAGAGCGGAGGATTTCGCAGTCATGCTCAGAAAAGAAAATCTCGAAAATTACAAGCTGAATTCGCCGAACGTAACGCTCAATATTTCCGGATTTCTGCCGATACTTTTCTCCACGACAAGACCGTGCTCGCTCATTTACGAAGCTTGCGACGTCATCGAAATGGTGAAACTGTCGCTCGACGAGCGCACGTCGTATCTCGACTATCTGACGGATCATATCGCAAAATACTTCTCGCTTAAAACGCCGCTCATTCTGTCGGAAGGCGCTCGCCATACTCTTCTCGGGCTCGAGCCGGACGAGATGTACGACATCCTTTACAGGTGCTGCAAGATCAATGTGGCGCAGGGCAATGATGCGAGCATCACGGAGGATCTGATCGACGCGCTGACATCAAACGACTCGTCAAGCGAAAATACATTTTGGAGGAGGTGATCAGAGTGAGGAACTTGAAAAACGCAAATCCCGAAGGGTTTGAATATATAAAATTTGTCCAGGAGGGCTTCGGACTTCTCGACGGATATGAGCAGACGAAGATAATAAATCACACCGAGCTTTCGGAATATTATCCCGATAATACATACAAGTGGGGAGATAAGAAAACAACGGTGAACGGTATGCCGATCGCAGTGTACCGCGATGACGACGGCAATTTGCAGATAACGACAGTCGATCTGACTCATTGCCTCATCATCGGAGCGACAGGCTCCGGCAAAACGCAACTGCTTATGATGCAGCTCGAATACGTTCTCCGAGCTTGTGAGCGCGGCAAGGGCAAAAACATACCGAGTTTTTGCATAAGCGATCCCAAAAACGAGCTTTACAAAAAGTTCAGGCACAAGCTCGAAAAATATTTCAACGTTATATGTATGAATTTCGTCGACTATGAAAAGTCGGTGCATTGGAATCCCTTGGGCAAAATATATGCGCTTCATCAAAAGTATCTGAGTCTCGAAAACGCTGTCGAGGCGGTGAAAGACGGAAACGCTTACAAGAACAGATTTCAGAACACGATCTACGAAACGCAGTACGGGCTCGACACGGCAATAGCTCAGGCAAAAAGCAATCTGTGGGCTGAAATAAGCGTTGAGATCGAAAATATCGCCCGCAAGATGTGCCCAACGCTCAGCCAAAAGGAGCCTATATGGGAAAACGGCGCCAGAGACACGTTCAAAGCCATAATTTACGGTATGATCGAGGATAATATCCCGCGCGAGCGCTTTAATCTCAACACGATAGTCGAGATATTTGAGAGCTTCGGAAATGACAGCAACTACGACAACAACTATTTTGACGGCAGGGACCATCAAACATCGAACGCATACAAATATGCGAGCAGATACGTTCTTTTGGAGGCGAGAGCGACGAGAGACGGATATATGTCTACCCTGTCGGGAATGCTCAATATCATACGCGACCCCGCCGTTCGCACCATCACCTCGGACGATTCGTTTGCCTTTTCGGATTTTGACGACAATAAAAAGCCGTCCGTCATTTTTTTGACTTATCCGGATGAAACGAAGACATATGGCGGAATAATCAGTTTGTTCTTGTCTTCGCTGTACACGGAACTAACGAAAATGGTGCGCGCGAACGGCGACAGACCGAGAAGCGATCCGTTCATCTTCCTTTTGGACGAGTTCGGCAATCTTCCGCAATTTCCGGATTTTTCGACAAATATAAGCGCGGCGCGCGCCCGCAATATATGGTTCTGGATAGTCCTTCAAAGCTATGCGCAGCTCAACAGCGTATACGGCAACGATCAAGCCAAGATCATAAAGGACAATCTCAATCAGAAAATCTTTCTCGGAACGAACGACCGCGAAACTGCCGAAGAATTCTCAAGAGAATGTGGCAAGTATACAAGAGTCTCTCCGTCGTCGGTTTTGTCGGGGAATGACCAAAAGATCAGGTACGGCATAGAAACCGTTTCGGTCGTAACGGTGAGCCGGCTTTCGCAGCTGAGTATCGGCGAATGCGTCGTCAAAAGAATGAACGCTCCCGTCGTCATATCTAAATTCGAAAGGCACTATCTTTGCCCGGAGTTTGTGTATGATGATGCCGAAAAGCAGCCTGTCAATGACGTGGAACGAATAAAGCTGTATCCGAAGCCTCAAAAAGAGGACCTACCGGATTTTGCGAAAAAAGAATACGTGACAGAGCTTGAAAAGCGGTTCATTGATATCATAAGCGGCAGCAAAAAAGTTGCCGTAGCTGAGATACAGAACAAGTTGAACGTTCCGTACACGGTGGCGTTGGAGCTTATGTCGTGCGCGCAAAATCGCGGATGGATAGGAGTCCAAACGACGGGAACAGAGTTTAAAGTGATGCAAAGCTGCATATCTAAAGGACTCATTTATATGTCCAGAAGTGAGTGCGAGCGCATCGTCGAGGAGTTTAACGATAGTCAACTGAAAATACTCGAATACATATGCGATAATTACTGCGTCAGCATCTCCGATCTTCAAAAGGCGACCGATGAGAGCGAGAGATATGTAAGCCTGCCGCAGATGCTTGAGCTTTTAAAAAGTTTCAGACTCGTCAGCAAGGTGGGAGAATGCTATATTATCAATATAACCAAAGAAACTTTTAATATCTTAAAAAGTATGTTTCCCGAAGTTAAAAAAAGAAGACGTTTCGGTTTCGATTTTTAATCGCCCATCGTTCCTTAAAATTATAAAATCGTTGATTTTTATGAATACCCGTCCGCGGTTCGCCCCGGACGGGTAAAAACGTTTTTCATGAATAAAATAAAAATGAGTTTTGTTTTTTAAGTGAAATATAATCTTGACTTTAACTTTTTTGTAGTGTAAAATAAATCATGTATACATACATCGTCATACGCGGATATTATGCTATAATAGAAAATTTCGATACGGAAACGGAGGAGGAGTAAAATTCATATTTTCTTAATCAGACACGGCGAATCTGTTGCAAATATCGGTGAAAACTATGTCAACAGAGTTCCGGATCATTTGGTTTCATTGACTGAGAACGGAAAAAAACAAGCTCGGGAAAACGGAGAATGGTTGGCAAATTACTGCCGCGAAAAGTCAATTGATCTTTCACGTGCGCGTATTTGGCGAAGCCCGTTTTTGCGAACAAGGCAGACGTGCGATGAGTTTAACAAATTTTTAAAGATTTCGGATATTCGTGAAGATATCACGTTGATTGAACAACAGTATGGCTTGTTTGACGCCCTCCCGGAAGAGGATTGGAGCAAATTGTATCCCGCGGAGTATGCCGAATATGAACGTCAGCGAGCTAATCGCGGCAGATTTTATGCAAGGCTTCCTCTTGGCGAGAGTCCGTTCGATGTTGCGATCAGGGTCCATCAATTTATGGGCACCGTTCATAGGGATTTTGAAAAGCACGGTATGGATACGTTATTCATATTCACACACGGAACCACCATTCGAACTTTTGTTATGCGCTGGTTTCATTATTCTCCGGAATGGTATGATGAAGACAGAAATCCCAAAAACTGTTGGATACGAGAAATTGAAAACGGAAAAGATTTAGGATACATAAACAGCTGAATACCGAATAAAAATTCATATCGCGGATCGAATTATATATTTGCGTTCAATGCGGAACATTCATAAGAGGTGATACTGAATGATTTATACTGAAAATACGAAAAAAGCATTAAAACTGTGCTTTGACGCTCACAAGGATCAAGTCGATAAAAGCGGAATGCCTTATGTTTTTCATCCTTTTCATTTGGCGGAACAAATGAAAGATGAGCAATCAACTATAGTCGCACTTTTGCATGACATAATCGAAGATACCGAATACACCTTGGACGATTTAAAGACAATGGGTTTTAATGAGGATATATTAGAAGCCATCTCTCTTATGACACATAAAGACGGCGTTCCGTATATGGATTATGTGGCGAAGATAAAAACGAATCCCATCGCTAAAACGGTAAAGCTTGCCGATTTGCGACATAACAGCGATATGACTCGACTTGAAGTTATTACGCAAAAAGATCAAGAAAGAGTTGAAAAGTATTTGGCTGCGATCCTGCTGCTTGAAAACTGAATTATATTGTGTATTTACAATCACTAGTTAAATACGTATGAAAACAGGCGCCAAAACCGTCAAGCGGCGGGTTTTGGCGCCTGTTCATTTTGCAATAAAAAATAATTCTTTATTCTTTGTGATGTGTTCTGCATTTTTCATTTTCAAGCCTTTATGAAACCGAAATTCAACATCTTGTATCGTCTCAACAGATTTGTTTTATATTTTCATAATTTTCCACAAATAAAAATCGTGTATTTGAAAAATAATACGTTTGGACGTAAGGATTTACGTTCGCGTTCTGAAATATCGGAACAAAAATCGACAACTTATAAGGAGTAAATCTCATGGCAAGCAACAAATCTCTTGTTCCCGAGGCTAAGGAAGCTCTCGCGCGTTTCAAGATGGAAGCAGCAAACGAAGTAGGCGTTAATCTTAAACAGGGCTACAACGGCGATCTCACATCCAAACAGGCAGGATCCGTCGGCGGTCAGATGGTTAAGAACAAATGCCCCGCACGAACAATAAAATTCGAGCGGGACTACCGTATCGCCGACGGGCATAAAGTCGAAGTGAGATATACATATTCGGTCATTGTGTGAAAATGCGTTATTTGGCGAGACTTTTTCCACCGTTCTTTTTCTTTGTGCGCTTCGATAGCTCAGCCGGAAGCATAAATCAATATTTATCCGGTTAAAGTGTAAAAACGCCAAAACAAAATATTTTTGTCGATATTCTATGT
>CAJONA010000005.1 GCA_905235755.1 uncultured Clostridia bacterium | reverse complement strand
AATGCCGCTTTTCTTCGGCATCATAATATCGAGAATAATACCGTCATAATGTTCCGCTCTTGCATATTCCAATGCGGTGCTGCCATCGTAAACAGCATCAACGATGTATTTGTGGTATTCCAATATGTCCACGACAGCCTCGGACATACTGATCTCATCTTCTGCGTATAACAGTTTCATTGTACATCACCCTATGTAATTATAGATTTCTTAACTTAGTCAGACATTAGAACACAATATTATACCACAAAAGATTTATGGTAGTTTGAACATCTTATGATTGTTCAGCCCTTCCCAGTTTTTTCCCCCCCTGGTACTATGGCTTCTGCTGACTTCTTGCAGTTCGTTGTTACTATGTTTCGTTTCGAATACGTCTACTCCTACGCACCTGCAAGACCTCCTCGGGTAAGCGTTACCACCTTCACCTCATATATCTGCTGCATCTACACCTTGAAATTCGGGCAGTATTGGACTTTGTTTTGAATTGGAAACTCGTCCGTTTCAAGTGTGCCTTGTATGCAGTTTCTGTTCGTCAGACCGAGGTTTTGTCGTAGGCTTCCTTCAGATTCCACCTCACGATGGACACCCTTGCCCTTGGCTAACAGTTCCTTTATGAATTACGACAATCTACTGCCAAGTCTGTAGCGGACTTTCACTGCCAAGTGATAGCGCATGCCGAGCGCACCGTTGAAACGCAGCAGACTTTTTGGAGTTTGCCGCGTTTTTCTTTTTGCTCATTTTTTGCGAAAATCAGCCATTTTACCCCTTTCAGATTGTTTTATAGGTAGAAGGAAAGAGAACGAAAGAGTTACGATAGCAAGCACAGCAAGTGAGTACCCACTTGCGATTTTTCCGTATTTTCAGGTCCCTTGCCCGAAAATGAAAAATGCTTGTTGGGATGCCCCAAACCCTTATAAAAAACGGAGGCGTTTTATGGCGAACCGGAAACGGAACATACAGACGAAATTTTGGGTCACGGAGGAAGAAAAACGCCTCATTGACGAGAAGATGAAGCTACTGCCGACGCAGAGGTACGGCGCGTACCTTCGCAAGATGGCGATTGACGGATATATCATCTATACCGACCTGTCGAACTTAAAGGAGATGAACAAGACTCTGTTCTCCATCGGCCGCAATATCAATCAGATCGCAAAGAAGCTCAACGCCGGAGGCTCCGCGTAATTGGGTACGGAGACATTGTTCAAGATCAGGCATTTGAATTCTCAATTCCACTTCCTTTTAATTTTCATGCTCAAAAATATAAGCGCAAACTTACTGTAACTCTAGCATATTTTTCTCCTGTCCGTTCATCAACAATTAAGTACCGAGAAAATCAAGTGTGGTTCACAATAAACAATGGAAACAATATTTCAGGGGGTCGAGCGGAGTATGATTATAATGTTGTTCAGAGAGGAACACTTCAACACGAAGTGTTTGAAGCAGACAGCACTGAAGTTTGGGATGAAACAGATTCGCTTACAATAAAAGTTAATTGTCGTGCCGATGCGTCAAGAGTTGACAATCAACCCGTTCCATATGCCTTGTTTGCTACATTTGAAATGGCTCCAGAATACAATATTGATGTCTATCAATCAATAGTAAACAAAATTCATATTAGAGATGTAATCACTCCAAATGCCGATTAATCAATTTTGGCGCGACCGAGTACTGTAACTTTGGGCGAAAAAGTCAAATCGAAAAAACACGGGACCCCTTCTCTGAGAGGGAATCCCGTGTGGCATAAAGGAATATCATAACCAAACAGTTTAGTTGCTCTTGGATATGTTCACAATTATTTGTTCAACAAGATTCAGCAAAGCATTCTCGAACTCCCCCTGCTTCAGCTGACATTCCCAGACAGTCAACACCTGCCACCCTTGTTCTTCAAGGAGGCGAGTGTTTTCAATGTCCCGTTCAACATTCCTCTGAATTTTGGGAACCCAGTACTCCTTGTTGGAAGACGGCCATACGAAACGGGGACAATCGTGCTTGTGCCAAAAGCAACCGTTGACAAATATCACCGTTTTATACTTAGGCAGAACAATATCCGGTTTTCCTGGTAGGTCATTTACATTCTTTCTATATCGAAACCCTTTGGAAAACAAATACTTTCGCACCGTTTCTTCTGGTTTTGAGTTTTTGCTCCGGATACGGGACATATTCATACTGCGTATTTCTTTTGAATGATTATCCGCCATAGAAATCACCCTAAGGCAAGTCTGACCTGTTCCGCAATCCGCCGGATTACAGGCACACAAACGGAATTGCCGATTTGTTTATAAGCATCGTCCATTGAAACCGTATTCGGAAAATAATACTCCTTCTGGAATCCTTGAAAATCCAAGCACTCGCGGAGTGTGAGTTTCCGTATGCCGAAATCGTCCCAAACAACAGGAACCCGATTTGGGTAAGTTCCCATATTTGCCGTAAGCGTCGGACACATTTGATTTTTTGTCCACCGAACTTCCGTGTCGGTTGGGCGGTATATGGCGAGTCTATCTTTCATCCGGCTATCAAAATATGAAAACAGTTCGGTGCCGTTATAGTAGTAAATATCATTTTGTCGCTCGGTCCGATGAATAATGTCTGTTGATTTCAGCGTCAATTCAATCGGTTCTGGATGCTTATAATTAATGCACAAATCATCACGGATAGCGGTGATATAAATACGCTTCCGAATCTGCGGCAGATTCCCATATTCATTTGCCGCCATGACCTTATAGTAAACCGTATATCCAAATTGGGCCAATGAATTGAAGATGACAAGAAACGTTCGTCCTTCATCATGCTCCATCAAATTGGCAACATTTTCAAGGAAGATGACTTTGGGTCGTTTGGCATCAATGATTCGCGTGATCTCAAAGAACAGATTGCCGCGCTTATCGTTAAATCCTCTTTGCTTTCCGGCGACAGAAAACGGCTGACACGGAAAACCTGCGGTCAATACATCAAAATCGGGGATTGATTCGACCTTAACCTTTCGAATATCGGATTCCACTAAATAGGAGTCTCCGAAATTCCGCCTGTACGTTTTACAAGCGGCGGCATCATATTCGTTCGCCCAAACGATATCAAATCCTGCTTGCTTGAAGCCAAGGCAGATGCCGCCAATGCCGGCAAAAAGACTGCCAACTGTATGTCTGGTCATATTTACAAATCTGTAATTTTCAACTGACGGTTCACAGAAAACAGGTTTTTGATCTGCGTGTGTGAGTAGGGATTTGTCTGCTGTCTCTCAACCATTTGTATGATATGAGAAACCGTAGCAGCGCTTCCGTTTACGCCGGTTTCGCTGACAATACGCATTAGTTGCCCGTCAATGTTTGTTCCAAATCCGCCTGCGATATAAGAGAAAAATGCCAAAGGCTTGTCCGAAGCGGAATAATTATGGAACCCTTCGATATAGTTATGCACCATTCGGTTATGATGGTCGTTGCTGATGGTATATTTGCTGTATGCTTTATTGTCAATAATTCCGGCAAAGCCATCCGTATCGGACAACAGCAAAACGTCCGGTGTCAATCCGATCGGACCGACATGATGAGTTTCAAAACCGAACACTTCGCGGAACAGTTTAACCGTCGCTTTTTCAAAATCTGTAGCTTCGTCGCGTCCCTTGAATGCCATTTCAAAGTATTCTGTCATAAAAGAGCCTATTGCGCCATGAGGGTATAACTTTAACAGGGATTCCTCAACAAATTTCGACTCCAATCCGGTCTGTTCTATGATACGGTCTATCAAATCAGGGGTGATCTTGGTAATCGGCGTTCTTAAAGATTCCACAACAAATGCCTGTTTGATTTTTTGCTCGGCAATTATTTTTGCGGTTATAGTCTGCGTCTGCGTAAGGTTTCGCGTATCTTTTTGATGCTTGGGATCAAGACCGTATTTGCGCTGATAGTATTCATGCTGATTGGGGCGATCAATAAATGCCGGCGTTGCAGAAAGAATTGCTCGTATTTCTTCGCCTTTTTCGGGAATGATGCGAAGCATTCTGTCGTCTTCGCTGCGTTTGGCAAGCTGTGTGTATTCAATCCAGTTAATAAATGTATTCGCGTTATCCATCAAATGGCTGAACGGATGGTCAGGGTTTACTGCACCCGTCTTCGGCGCATATTTTTCAAAGAAATCGTCATCTAACGAGCGGTCGCCATCGGAACGAAAAGCCGCCAACTTGCTGATAACAGCACGATAGCATTCTTCAGTTTCGTTTTCGGCATTTGTGATAATAACTTTTGCAATCTCTTCTTCAGTCAAATGCCCAACTGCCGGGTCCATTAAGAGCCGCAACAGAAAACGGAACGGGCGAATTTTGAAGCGAGGAGCAACATCTACCCCTCGTCCTACGGAGAAAGAAGACGGAAACTGGTATTTCAGTATTTGATTTTTCAACACCGATACAGGAGAATCGCCATTCATAATAGCTTCCCCTGCAAGCGTCAGTTTCAGTTGACCGGTTGATTCTTGCCTAAAAATCAAGCCGAGGCTTACGATCCACGCCAGATAGGTCCTGGCTCCGCCGCCGGTCTGATCGCGGCGTTCACCTTTGCGCTTTAGACCGGCTTCTTCCAAAGCGTCTTCTAATGAAAGATGTGTGTCTCGTTGTCCTTGCCATTCCTGGTCCAAAGAGATTTCCGCAAAGGTTGCCAACACCTCTGGAATTGAATTCAGTTTTCTTTTGGGGCGCGTTACCCACCATGTATTAATCATATATCGACCTCATCTTTCAAAGAAGATTCAATGTTCTCGTACTCAATCCCGGCAAATGTCTTTAATATTGCCTCAAAAATGATTTTTGCTCCACGGCATGGGACAGCCATCCCGATTTGTTTTCGCACAGATTCTTTTGATCCTTCAAAAACATAGTTGTCCGGGAAAGTCTGCAATCTGGCGCGCTCACGATTCGTCAAAGCTCGCGGTTCACTCCAATGATAAATGTGAGTGCCTCCACCGCCTGATCCGGTCACCGTATAGGCCGGCTTATCCGGGTCAAGCCGTTTATAAATTTGGCTGATTTTCGCCCCGCGAACATGAAGCTGTAATTCTTTCGGAAGATCAGCATTAAAAGCGTTTTGCCCGGGTTTAATATATTTCAGCCGCTCGACCACAGTCGCGGACTGCTTTGTTTCTTCATTGTTTGGCGCGTTGAAAGGAATCGGCGGATTTTCAATGGACGTCCGACAAGTCACATCAACATTTTCATACGGACGGTAACTTGGCACTTTGAACTCATAAGGAATGTCGTCGCGAATGCCAACAATAATGACTCGATGCCTGGCCTGTGGGACGCCGTATCTTTCAAAGCAATAAAGATTCGGGTATACGCGGTATCCCGCCGCTTTCATGTCGGAAAGGATTTTGTTGAAAGCGTTTCCTTCGTTAGCACTGCGAAGACCGCCCACGTTTTCAGCGAGAAACCACTGCGGTCTGTGACTTTTCAAGACTTGGACACCGTAGGTATACAGTGGACCGAATTTTCCATCAAACCCTTTTTGTTCGCCTACTACAGAAAAGTCATTGCATGGAAACCCGAAAGCAAGCGCATCAATTTCCGGCAATGATTGCAAATCCAGTTTTCTTACATCGCCGCAGATGACACTATCCGCATTTTGAGGACAGATATTACGGATGTATGTATGGCAAGTATCCAGGTCATAATCGTTCGCCCACTGATGAACGATTTTAAATTGCGGATTGCCAATGTCTGCATTCATCGCACCCCAAGCCAGACCGCCCGGACCGCAGAATAACTCTCCCAATTTAAATACAGGCATATAAAGCTCCTTTGATTATACTTCTTCTCCGTTGTAGAGAATGAATTTTCTTTCAAAAGATGCACCAACTGCATCAGCAATCACTTCAAGTTCAGAGATTGTAAAACTCTCTCTTTTCATTTTACCGTTAAGGCTTTGCGGTGAAATCCCGATGCGTCTCGCAAGTTCTGCCATACTGATGTTTGATCTTACGCACAAAACCTTGATTTCTTCCGATATGGTCATATCAGCCTCCAACAATATACATCATATACATTATAAACCTTTTTATTTAGCTTGTCAATATTTTTCGTTAGCATATCATAACTTTTTATTAAAAAGAGCGGCAGAAGCGTTTGCTGTTTTTACCGCATATTATTATTTTGATTTTCGATGGAATAGTGTTGAAAAGCTTATCGACAATTTATACACATACTTTTTTCTTGACATTTAATCCCCTGCAATCATCGCATCAATAAATTCCTCGCTTATTTCGCTCGGGTGCTCCACGCACTCGAATACCTTTTCGCTTATCTCGCCGTTTTCGTCGTAAAAGTCGATGTGCTGTCTGAAATCGGCTTTTATGAGTATGCTGACGTCAAGTTTTCTCTCATGCTCATGTATAACTATTTTATCGATAAGCAGTCGAAGATTTGCGTTGCTTACTGCGCCGTCCAATATTATATTGTCCATTATTTCGATACTGTTTTTCATTTCTGCTTTTCGATTTTTTATCGTTTCATCGAAGTTTTTGATACTCTCAATTTGTGATGAAAGAATTTTTATCTCACTTTCACACTTGTTCAGCATATCGGTATAGATATCAGCGTGTTCTCGGTCTCTTATACGTTCAAGCAGTATCATCTGTTGGTCGCTGCGCCTTTGGGCAAGGCGGGACGAAAGATCTTTTATCTTTTTATCAACGGTGTTTTTCTGCGAGAGCCACCGCTTTACTTCGTTTTCGATGCTTTCATAGTTTTCATGGGCTTCGTCGCGCAGCCGTTTGAGTTCATCGTATATGAGACGGTCAAGGTCGGCTTCGTCTATTCTGTGCGATGAACAATGCTCCTTGCCGTACCTATGATGACCGTTGCATACATATTCCATACGGTCGGGGAGACTGCCCCATCTCCTTATCCTGCATGAAAAACTCGATCCGCACTCCCCGCACACGAGCAGTCCCGTATATCTGTGATACGGCTTTCCCGATGACGCTCTCACGCTGCGCTTTACCTTGTCTTTGAGCAAAAGCTGTGCCTGCTCCCATATCTCCTTTGATATGATTGCAGGCACATAATTTTCGTGACGAAAATGTTCTTCGGGCGGAAGCTCTTTTCTCACATGATTTATCTTATTCGTATATGACTTGTGACACACGAGCGTTCCCGTGTAAAACTCATTTTGAAGCACTCGCCTGACACCGGTATTCTCCCACAAAAATCGGTGCGCTATTTCGGGTTTGTTGTTTCCGATACTCTTGCCGAGCGTTTTGAGTTGATAGTACCCTTGCGATTTTATGCCCTCCCCATTGAGCATTCTCGCTATTGTTTTGAGACCGTATCCCGACAGATAAAGATTGAATATTTTTCGAACGATTTCCGCTTGTTCTTCGACGATCACCACCTCTCCCGTGTTCTTATCTTTGAAATACCCCATAGGCGGGATAAGAACGATACCTTCTCGCTGTTTTTGTTTATATCCCGCGCGTATTTTCTTTGATATATCACGGCAGTACATATCGTTGAAAATCCCTTTGAAGCCGACGAGCAATTCGTCGTCCTCATTGCTTGTATCTATGTTTTCCGTGACCGACAATACCTTGACGTCATTCTCGCGCAGATAGTCGATGAACATTGCCGTCTGCGTCTTGTGTCTGCCGAGACGCGATAGGTCTTTTACGATGACGGCGTCTATTGTCCTCTTTTCTACCTCGTCCTGTATTTTTTCTATCCCCTCGCGGTTGAAATGCATACCGCTCACGTTGTCGTCGAACGATTCTCCGATTATCGTATAGCCGCGACTCTCGGCGTACTCGACAAGGATTTTCTTTTGGTTTGTCATTGAATTGAGTTCTTTATCCTCATCTCTTGACAGTCGGTAATACAGCCATACTCGCATTTTGTTTTCCTCCCAACGTTCTGTTTTTCTTGTTTTTTATCCGGCACGGTCTTATCGTCGGATATATAGTCCTTGATAACGGATTTCAGAAAAGAATCAAATTCTTTATTCGTCCCCGCATATATGTATGACACTGAATCTATTTTCGGTTTGTTTTCTTTCGCCACAGGCATTCCTTTCTTATGTACCTATGACCTTGTCCGATGATATGTCCGTGCAAAGCAAACATATCATACGGCAGGTCAAAAGTCCAGATATATTCTGAAAAATTAAGATTTCAGACATATTTACATGGTCTGTATCGGAGAGTCGTTTTCTCCGACATCATCGTTTTCGTTCGCGGCTATCACCGCGCCGGCGACAAGACCTATCGCCGTGCCGAGTAATGCTCCGGCGTTTCGAGCCTCGCGCTCCTTTCGCTCTTGCTCGGTTTCATCGCCATTATCGAACATCGACGCGGCGTTTACCGCAAGCCGACATAAGCCCACAGCGCCAGCACGAGAACCGTCGGCGTCGCCATAGCGATGAGACGCAGTATCCACAGAATATCGTCGAGCATATCCCTTATTTTCACCCGAAATGAGCCGAGCGCGCTCGCTCTCCCAACCCGTTCGATGCTTTTCTCGGTTATCAGCTCTATCGACGTTTTTGCCGCCTGTATCTGCGCGTCTGCCGCTGTTTTCATCTCCTCTGTCATATCTTCCAGTCGTGATATTATATCCGATAACCTTTCCATATCTTCCTCGCTTATCGGTGCTTTCGGTCTGTTCTTCGCTTTGAGCATATCCAAATAATTGCTCTCTGATTTTGAGTTCATTTTCTATATTCTCCTTTAAGTATTTTTCATCGTGCAGATTATTGTCCCGTACTCGACGGTTATCTTTGATAAACGTAATGTTCTTTCTTGTATCCGTCCACGTTATTTCATATCCACGCTCGCACATGAGTTCGACGAACATATCTTTCGATACGGCGTATCTCATACAATCATCTATGTCGATACACGTCTTTATCTTCCAACTGCTGCCGCCGAGCGCCGCGCGGTATTCCTTTGAGTTCGGACGGGTGGACTTCTTATTCGGATCGTACTTTTCCAGCACCGACAGCCCGTATTTCATACATATCTCATCGCTCTTTTCACGAAGTCCTGCGAGAAAGAATTTGTTTGAATGAAGTTTCTTTCCTGTTTCGATATCGTAACTGTTGACGACAAAATGATTGTGAAGATGCTCGCGGTCGATATGCGTTGCGACAACGATTTCTCTGTTTCCGAATGCCTTTGCGAGTTCGAGTCCTATCTTATGTACCATATCGGGCGACACTTTTTCGTTCGGGTGAAACGATTGTATGTACTGATAAAATCTCGGCGTACCGGACTTATGCCCGTAAAGTTTCTGCGTGGAAAGGAAAGACTGCTGTGCAAGTTCGGGAACACAATTCACTCCCGAAACGTAGACGGTGTGCTCGTCGAGTGAAGTCTTATTGGCGCGGCAACAGTAGTTTATCACGGAGTTTTGCACCGACGGAGATTGATTTCTTTCGGGTATGCTTTCAACTATCGCCATTTTGTTTCTCCATTGCCATAAGTGTTTTTTGGTAAACGGAAAGCGTTTCCGATAGATTTATCACTCGTACGCGTCCTTCGTGTGCAAGGTGAACAAGCTGATTTAAGTTATTCCCCTGATATTTGAGTTCTCGGTTTACCGCTCTTAAATCTTCGTTTACGATGACCTTTCCCGTCATACACATATCGAGAATGAACCGACGCATCGACGGGGACAGCGCGTCGTACATTTTCTTTTCAAGTGCAAGTTTTTCTTCTTTTGTCAGCCGAATGGTTATTGTTTCTGTTTGCTTTCTGCTCAATTTTTTCTCCTTGATTTTTAATTTAACTTTTTTATTTGAAGTTTCTTTGGCTTACACTTTCTTTTCAAAGAAAGGTAAGTGGGTGCGGGCTTCTGCCCGACAATTTGTGCGAGGACGTCCTCGCGCTATGCTTGCCACGTCGTCGGAAGCAACGTGTGACTTGCTCATTCCGCGCGAGCGCGAAATTACGCTCCCACCGTTCTTCCTCCTCTCCCCACAAAGTCATTCGACTTTGCGGGGTCCCCTTAAAATCGGTTGATTTTGTGCCATTCAGGAACGCGAGGGTCGCAAGGAGCGAAAGGATATCTGCGCCGTGTTTTATACGTCACGTTCATCACCTGAATACAATTGGGAAAGAAAAATCGATTCGCCTATGTCACCTTTATATACTTTATATACCTTTCTTTCTTCAATTGTATATTTAATTTGATATGTTAACTTTGTGTGTCCACTGTGAACAAAGGGGTAGTCCACAACCTCCTTTAGGGCGTTTTTCAGATGTAAAATTTTATGATGAGAGAAAGTTCAACACTCCGTATCACATCCGTTTTGTTTTTGCCTGTTTACCCGATGCCGTTCCTACGCTCGTATCGACCATGTATTACATACGGATATCCGCTTACCCGTCCTCGATTGAGGGCAATTGCTCGCCTTTCTCCTCGGCACAAGATCGCTCTTGCTGTCATCGCAGAATCTTATGTATGTGTATCTCATCGGCAGATCATTAAGTTGTCAAAAATCTGCATCACCTCCTTATATGTACCAACACGGAAAACTTAAAATGTTCCTATGTCTTTGATATTTTTTATTTGAAATAGTTTTTCATAAAAACAGCCGCCGACAAAAAATCAGTTTTTTATTTTCATGTCGGCGGCTTGCTGAAAATATCCTTCAATATTTATCATCATCTTTATTTACTTTTTCAAAGATCAGTTTGTACCGCCGAACAAATAAGAACATTTGTTTTCAATATTCATTATATCAAACAAACGTTCGGTTGTCAATAGGCGTACAAAAAATTTTTTATTACATTTCAGACATCTCTATTTTAGGTAAAAAACGGATATGAAAAAGGCCGTAAAACTGCATTTTTGGCTTGATAACGCGGTTTAACGGCGTCAAAGATAAGGCGGATAGTGTAAACGTACTACCCGCCTTTTTACGTGTCACAAATCCGTTTTTTAACTGCTTATAACATCGAACGTATATATATTGTTCTCCGTTTCAAACACAATTTGTTTTTTATCTGCCGTGTACTTTCCTTGACTTGTCTTAAATCCTTCTCCGTTGAATCTTTCAAATTTTGCGAAGCATTGCCGCTTTCGCACATCCTCCCTTATTTCAAGCCAACCATTTTGACCTTTCCGCTTATCTCTCCATTCCTTTGAACGGGACTTGTCTGTTTTGGCGATTATGGATACGATTCTCACGGTTTCGTACAAGATGAGATCCATATATCCCACAAGGCATTTTCCATAGAGGAACACATTGTCGGTATGAAATGTTATGATTTTGCCGTCAATGTTCCATTCGAGAGAGTATCCGTCAAGACCGACTTCGACGGTTTTGAACAAGTCCGGATTGTCAAGAAGCGCTGTATACTCATCGTGTTCTCGGATGTACTTCTCCATATTGAGACTGTATATTTCGTCTGTCTCATACCATACCACAACGGTATATGGCGGCTCGACTTTTACCTTTTCCGCCTTTGGTATGAAGAACGGTATATTTTTATTTATTCCCATTTTTTCTCATCTCCCATAAGTCACGCACCTGTTCAAGTATAAACAGCGCGTCTTTTGCTTGCTCGGCGGTGAAGGAATTGAATATGTCTTTTACCTCATCGAGCGTTTGCTCCGACTGATTTACGTCTCTTCCGCGAAGTATGTAGTCCGTTGTCGTGCCGAGCTTTTCGCTTATCGCCATAAGTGTTTCGATGGACATAGATTTTGTTCCTTTCTCAACGCGTTCGAGGTAGGGAACTGTAATACCCAAACCTTCCGCGAGATCTGTTTGACTGATACCGAGCGAATCTCGCTTTTCTTTAATACGCTCGCCGATTGCTTTAAGTTGCTTTTCCGTCATGTTCGTTTTCCTTTCATAACAGAACAGCGACCACGCTTCCGAACTCGGAAACATAGCCGCTGTCTTTGTTTTTGATGATTTTTCGTTGTTGTTTCATTACACTTTACCTCCCGTTAGCAACTCACAATACCACACACTTTCGGAAAAGTCAAGGGGAAAAAGTAAATTTTTTCGATTGACATAAACTTGAAAAAACAATAGTTTCATGTTATACCTGCATCAAAAAACGCGTGCAGCAATTTTTTATTTTTCACCGAGGGGACGCTACCGTCAGGTTCTTGTATCAGCAGTGATGTGTGGGTTCAAGTCCCTTCACCCGCACCAATCTCCCCGAAGGTTTAGGTCTTAGGGGAGATTTTTTTCGAAAAAATCTCCGCGATCATTATTGTAAAACGGTGAAATAAAAATAACGATTATGAACCCGCGCAGCGTTACTTTTGGGCCTGTTAACGAAGTGGAGCTGCTTGAAGTCGTAAATAAATATTATGGGCTCAATATTTACGGCAAACCGCTCAGTGAATGATGAAAAACATAAAAAAAATAAGGCTTTCGAGCTTTCGCTGTGTTTTGCAGCGGAGTTCAGAAGGCCTTTTTTGTTTATTCGACCGTAATGCCGATCGACTTCCCTTTCTTCAATTACCGTAAATTTTAATGATCTCCTCGGCGATTTGACGTTTTGACTCGCAGCGGTCCATCGCCTGCTTTTCAATATATCTGTGCGCGTCCGGCTCGGTCATTTTGAGCTCGCTTATAAGCAGCCATTTGGCGCGGTTGACAAGCCGTATCTCGTTCATTTTTTCTTCTATCGAAAGCGTCTTTTTTTCCGTTTTTCTGATCCGCTCGCGTGCGCTGATAAGCCACCCGCATGCGGTTTGAAGCACTGTCATCGACAGCGGCTTTTGAAGCAGGAAAATGCCGTGCTGCGCCAGCTTGTCATATGCGTCATTATATTGTTCCGTTTTTGCCAGAAACAAAACGACCGTATTATAGGAATCGCTCGTATCGATGGCAAAGCGGATACCCGCATCGTCGGGAAGCGGTGAATTCACGATCACAAAATCAAAATCCCGTTCCGACAGCGCGCGTTTAGCAGCGCTGATATCGAGAACGACCTTGACAGGCGAAAAAGCGGAAACGGGAAATATTTCAGGCAGTACCCGGTTGAATTTTTCCGATGCCGAAGCTACCAGAACGCTGTACACTTGTTCTTTCAGGCTCAAAACCCGTCCCTCCTTTCACCATTTTTTCAAAGCGTCATTATTTGCAGTAAAATTCCAGTATCTCGACCGGAATATGCGCTTTGATGAATTCGTCAGACGCCGCCGCCTTTTTCGCTTCTTCAAGAGTTGAAGGAAGCTTTGTCAGCGTCGAGAGTATTTTTTCTTCTGCTTTATACAGATTGATATCGACTGATTTCGGCAAATCGACTTTGTCCTCGATCCCGTGCAGCCCCGCCCAAATCATCAGCGCGAACGCAATATACGGATTGGCATAAGGATCGGGAGAGCGCAGCTCCGCGCGGCGATATTCGTTTGCGGCGGCGGGGATGCGCACAAGCTGAGAGCGGTTTTCGGCAGACCATGAAATATAACGCGGCGCTTTCATCTGCCCCAGCCGCCGATATGAATCGTCCGTCGGGTTCAGAAAAGCCGTCATCGGAACAGCCTTGTCCAAAACGCCGGCGATCATGCGGTGAAGATTTTCGGATGAATCGTCGGGTTTTACCGACGCGTTGATATGAAAGCCGTTTCCGGGAGCGTCATCGAGCGGCTTCGCCGAAAAATCGGCATACAGTCCGTTACGGCGCGCAACCGTTTTAACAACCGTTTGGAATGTCATCACATCGTCGGCGGCGGTAAGAGCTTCCGTGTACCTGAAATCTATTTCGTTTTGCCCCGGACCTTCCTCGTGATGAGAACTCTCCGGGTGGATCCCCATTTGCTCTAATGTAAGGCAGATCTCGCGCCGCACGTTTTCCCCCTTGTCCTCCGGCGCGATGTCCATGTAACCGGCGCGGTCGTAAGGGATCTTTGTAGGCATATTTTTATCATCGAGTTCAAAAAGATAGAACTCCTGCTCAGAGCCGAAATAGAAGGTGCAGCCGGCGATTTTTGCGTCAAGGATCGCTTTTTTAAGCAGGCTTCTTGTATCACATTCAAACGGCTTGCCGTCAGGATATGTGATAGAGCAGAACATTCGCACGACCTTGCCGTGTTCCGGCCGCCACGGAAGCCACGTCAGCGTTTCGGGGTCCGGATGGAGAAAAAGATCGGAATGTGTTTCGCCGCCGAATCCGGCGATCGCCGAAGCGTCAAAAGCTATGCCGTATTCAAAAGCGCGCGGCAGTTCGTCCGTCATGATCGAAATGTTCTTCTGCTTTCCGAACACGTCGCAAAAAGCAAGGCGTATGAATTTGACGTCCTCCTCCGAAACGTACTGCATGACCTCTTCTTTTGAATATTTCATGTTATCCTCCCGCATTTTTTCAGTTTGCAACATATAGTTGTTTGTACGGATTTTCGGTGTCCGGCGTAACGACGGTGAAAATCGAGTTCATGATATCGCTTTCGTCATACCCGAACAGCCGACAGTATTCCGTTACATATTTTTTTATTTCTTTCATCTCATCGGGTGACGCAGGTCGTGCGCTCACCTGTCCGGGAAAATCAATGTCGGCGCAATCGGAGCGAAGGATCATCTTTCCGCCGTGCATTCCCGTACACGGAAAATTGCCCACGATACGTTTTTCATCTCCGCCTACTCCCAGCACGACTATGATTCCGCCCGCTTGATATTCCCCGAGAAAGCTTCCGGCGCGTCCGCCGATGACGATAACGGGGATTTTGTCGTGATAGGCTTTCATGTGAATACCGGCGCGGTAACCCGCGTTGCCTTTCACATAGATCGTGCCGCCGCGCATAGCGTATCCCGCGGCGTCCCCGACGTTGCCGTGAATGATGATTTTTCCGTCGTTCATCGTGTCTCCGACGGCGTCCTGCGCATTGCCGTTGACAGTTATCTGCGCGCCGTTCAGATATGCGCCGAGCGCATTTCCCGGCACGCCGTCGATCACGACGGTTTTGTCCGACATTCCGGCGCCGATAAACCGCTGGCCGAGACATCCGACAACGGTGCAGTCCGTTTCCTGTCCGCGCAGCGCATCATTTATAGCCTTATGATCAAGGCTTGCGGCCTGTATGACCATTATACAACGCCTCCAAACTTTTTTCTACGTATTTTTTGTGAAAAATCAAATTTGACGCAACTTTTTTATCAAGTGCATCATTGATAGCGTCAAGCCCGAATCGGCAAATGCGCATTCGTATTCGCAAATGTGACAGCCGACGCGCCGTTATCCGTTTGCATAAGCACGTTTGATACTACTCCCCCGCGTGAGAGATACCGAGGATCTCAAGTTCTTTTTCGTTTAGTCCGACGCCGCGGAGCATAGAGCGGTTGCCGCGGAGCGCTTCTATTGAGTTGATCCCCATACCGCCCATGATCTCCATGATCTCATGGCGCCACGCGGTCATAAGGTTGATCAGCCTTTTGCTGCCGATATCGGGATCGAGGCGCTCTACAAGGTCAGGCCGTTGTGTTGCGATCCCCCAGTTGCATTTTCCGCTTTGGCAAGTGCGGCAGAGGTGACAGCCGAGCGCAAGCAGCGCCGCCGTGGCGATATAACAGGCGTCCGCTCCGAGAGCGATCGCCTTGACGACGTCCGCCGCACTTCTGACAGAGCCTCCCACAACAAGCGAAACGTTGCCGCGTATTCCTTCGTCGCGCAATCTTTGATCGACGGCGGCGAGAGCAAGCTCGATCGGAATGCCCACATTGTCCCGTATTCTCGTCGGCGCGGCGCCTGTGCCGCCGCGAAATCCGTCGATCGCAATGATATCCGCGCCGCTTCTGGCAATGCCGCTCGCAATGGCCGCAATGTTGTGAACGGCGGCAACTTTAACGATGACGGGCTTTGTGTATTCAGTCGCCTCTTTCAGTGAAAACACGAGTTGGCGCAGATCCTCGATGGAATAGATATCGTGGTGAGGCGCGGGAGATATGGCGTCCGATCCTTCGGGGATCATGCGGGTGCGGGAAACGTCGCCGACGATCTTTGCGCCCGGAAGGTGCCCTCCGATACCCGGCTTTGCGCCTTGTCCCATTTTTATCTCTATCGCGGCGCCTGCTTTGAGGTAATCCTCATAAACGCCGAAGCGGCCGGATGCGACTTGAACGATCGTGTTTTTGCCGTACTGATAAAAATCCTCGTGGAGTCCGCCTTCGCCCGTGTTATAAAGAATCCCGAGTTCTGTCGCGGCACGGGCAAGAGAGGCGTGAGCGTTGTAGCTGATTGAGCCGTAGCTCATCGCGGAAAACATGATCGGCATGGAAAGCTCGATCTGAGGAGGCATTTCGCAGATCAGTTTGCCGTCTTCGTCCCGACGGATCTCCGCGGGCTTTTTGCCGAGAAAGACCTTTGTTTCCATCGGCTCACGCAGAGGATCGATCGGCGGATTTGTGACCTGCGAGGCGTTGATCAGTATCTTGTCCCAATAGACCGGCAACGGCTTCGGATTTCCCATAGAAGAAAGGAGCACCCCCGCGCTGTTTGCCTGCTTATATATCTCTTTGATCGTGTCGTTCTGCCAGTTTGCGTTTTCACATAATGAACAGTCGCTTTTGATGATTTTGAGCGCTCCGGTCGGGCAGAGCGACACACACCGCTGACAGTTGACGCATTTTGCTTCGTCGCTCTGCATCTTGCCCCGTTCACTGTTGAACGAATGTACTTCGTTTGCGCACTGTCGCTCGCATACGCGGCACGCGATACAACGGTCCGAATTACGGATCACTTCAAATTCCGGGTAAATAAATGCTGCGCCGTCCATCAGAACTTTCCCTCCTTTACGGTAACGATCACCGGCTCTCCGCCTGCAGGCGCCCGAATGTTTCCGGCATCAGGTTCCATCGCGCGGATCGCCGCCTCTTCACTGGCGATAAATACGAGATCGTCTTTTTCGCCCACGACCATGGAACGAAGCTTCAATCGGTCATTCAGCGCCATAAGGCCTCCGTTAAATCCGAGAACGATAGAAAACGGACCTGTAATAAGTAAGCTCGAAAAAACGGTCCTCAAATATTTCAGCTTATTTCTTTCATATTCATCCGTTTGTTTCTCGATCGTGCTCCAAAACGGCGCGGCGATAACATTTGCGGCTTCTTTCATAGTCAGCTTCCGCACGCGGATCAGATAATCGAGAATGTAGGTGATGACCTCGGTATCGGTCTGCAATGTGCACTTATAGCCGAACATCTCGATAAATCGGCGGTTGGCGTCATAGGAAGAGATCTCTCCGTTATGGACAACGGAATAATCGAGCAGTGTGAACGGATGAGCTCCGCCCCACCATCCCGGTGTATTCGTCGGATAACGCCCATGCGCCGTCCAGCTGTATCCTTCATACTCGTCCAGCCTGTAAAACAGACCGACGTCCTCCGGAAATCCCACCGCTTTGAACGTTCCCATATTCTTTCCGCTTGAAAAAACATAGGCGCCTTCCATTTCCGTATTGATCTTCATTACAGTACGGGCGACAAATTCCTTCTCGTCCAGCTGCAAGTCGGCAAGGACCGATTTGAGCGGCGCAACGAAGTAGCGCCATATGATCGGCTCATCGGTGATCTCGGGCATTTTGCGTGTGGGAATGATCTCCCCTTTTACGATCTCGAAATGCTCCCTCAAAAACGCTTCGCACGCTTTTCTGGTATCCCGACAGTCGCAAAAAAGATGCAGCGCGTAAAAATCTTTGTATTCGGGATATATACCGTAGCCGGCGAAGCCGCCGCCGAGTCCGTTTGAGCGATCGTGCATCGGCTTCATTGCCTCAACGATTTTTTCACCGGTCATTCGGTTCCCGTCTCTTGATATGATAGCGGCGATCGCGCATCCCGACGGTATTCTGATATTTCCTTCTTTAACCATATCGGTTCGCCTTTCCTTATACAAAAAATAAAAAATAAAAAATAAAAAAGCGCCCATCTGCGCGCAGAATAAGATCTGTACGTAAATGAACGCCTTTGCTCATTGCAGACATTATACATCTCGTTTCGCGTTTTGTCAAGAGAAAAACGCGAACATCCGACCGATTTTTCCGTGATTTTTCGAGAAAAATCACAAAAAGTGCTTGACAAAGCGAAAGCAAAGGTGTATAATGCCCCACGTTGAAGGCAATGGCGTCTTTGAGTTTTCGGCTCAAAGACGCTGTTTTACTTTACAGACATAAATTCAATACAATGAAGGCAAAGGCGTCTTTCATGTCATTTTACATGAGAGGCGCTTTTTCTTTGTTATAAGAACAAAAAGGAGAATTTGCAATGAAAACAGTATCTGAAAGCTTTGGAAGCATGGTGTTTGACGACAGGATCATGAAAGCGACTTTATCCGCCGATGTATACGCGTCTCTTAAAAAAACGATAGACGAGGGAGTGGCGCTGGATATCCGCGTGGCAAATGCCGTTGCCGGCGCGATGAAAGATTGGGCTGTATCAAAAGGGGCGACGCACTTTACGCATTGGTTCCAGCCGTTGACGGGGATCACTGCGGAAAAGCACGACAGTTTTATTTCTCCGTCCCCCGACGGCGGTGTTATAATGGAATTTTCCGGCAAAGAGCTGATCAAGGGCGAGCCGGACGCCTCGTCATTTCCGTCAGGCGGACTTCGCGCCACGTTTGAGGCAAGAGGATATACCGCGTGGGACCCTACCTCTTACGCTTTTATCAAAGGAAAGACGCTTTGTATCCCGACGGCGTTCTGTTCTTACGGCGGCCACGCGCTTGATAAGAAAACGCCCCTTCTCCGCTCGATGGAAGCGCTCAACAAGCAGGCTCTGCGTATCCTGCGTTTGTTCGGCAACACCACTGCAAAATGCGTGCGTTCCTCCGTTGGACCAGAACAGGAATATTTTCTTATTTCCAAGGAAATGTACGACGCGCGTCCGGATCTGCGCTTCACGGGAAGGACTCTGTTCGGCGCCAAGCCGCCGAAAGGTCAGGAAATGGACGATCACTATTTCGGCGCGATCAAGCCGCGCGTTGCCGCGTTTATGGAGGACTTGAACGAAGAGCTCTGGAAGCTCGGCATCATGGCCAAGACAGAGCATAACGAAGTTGCGCCCGCACAGCACGAGCTGGCTCCGATCTATACCACGACGAACGTCGCGACCGATCATAACCAGCTGACGATGGAGATCATGCAGAAGGTCGCGCAAAAACACGGGCTTGTCTGCCTGCTTCACGAAAAACCTTTTGCGGGCGTCAACGGCAGCGGAAAGCATAATAACTGGTCCATAGCGACCGACGAAGGACAAAATCTTCTCTCTCCCGGAGAGACGCCATATGAAAATGCGCAGTTTTTACTGTTCCTGTGCGCCGTGATCAAAGCGGTGGACGATTATCAGGATCTGCTCCGCATCTCTGTCGCGACGGCCGGCAACGATCATAGGCTCGGCGCAAACGAGGCGCCGCCCGCTGTTATCTCTATGTTCCTCGGCGACGAACTCAGCGCCGTTCTGGAAGCGATCGAAAACGACGCGCCTTACAAGGGCGCCGAAAAAACGCAGATGAAGCTGGGAGTCGATGTGCTTCCGAAATTCAACCGCGATACGACCGACAGAAACCGTACCTCTCCGTTTGCTTTTACCGGCAACAAATTCGAGTTCCGTATGCTCGGATCGTCCAACTCTATCGCCTGCGCGAACATTATGCTGAACGCCGCAGTCGCCGAAAGCCTTAAAAGTTATGCGGACAGACTGGAATGCGCCGCCGATTTTGAGACCGCGCTGCACGAGATGATCAAAAAGACTATAAAGGATCACAAACGTATCATCTTCAACGGAAACGGCTACGACGATGCGTGGATCAAGGAGGCGACGGAAGTCCGCGGACTGCTCAATTACCGCACGACCGCCGACTGTATGCCGCATCTGCTCGACAAAAAGAACGTCGATATGCTGACCTCGCATAAGGTGTTTTCCGTCGAAGAGCTGCACTCACGCTGTGAGATCATGCTGGAAAACTACTGCAAAACGGTGAACATCGAGGCAAATACGATGGTCGACATGGCAAAAACGCAGATTGCTCCGGCAGTTGAAGCATTTTCTGCCGATATCGCAAAAAACGCGCAGGCAAAGCGTGCGCTTGACAGTCAGATCGCTTGTACATATGAAACGGGGCTTGTAAGAAAACTGTCCGATCTGACCGACGCCATCGCCGTAAAAGTCGATGAACTGCAAAGCGCGCTCATCTCTCTGCACGACGCAGAGGATATCATTGCCGAATCGGCTATGATACGCGACTGTGTGCTTCCCAAAATGTGCGAGCTTCGAGTCGTATGCGATGAGGCGGAAACGCTTACGGCTAAATCCTATTGGCCGTTTCCAACATATGCGGACATTTTGTTCAGCGTCAGATAATATAGAGGTAATCATACATAATTATGTGTTCTGTCTTTGGTTATTGCGGCGTCGTACCCGACATGTCCGCTTTTGAAAAAGGATTCGCAGAAACGAAATCGCGCGGCCCCGACGACAGCCGTATCGTCGGCACCGGCAAAGGTGTGCTCGGCTTTCACAGGCTTTCGATAATGGGACCGGCGCCCTCGGGCATGCAGCCGTTCATTTTGAACGACTGCTATGCCGTATGCAACGGAGAATTATACGGTTTTGAAAAAGAGCGGGAGCGGCTGAAAAACAAAGGGTATTCCTTCAAAAGCGACAGCGACTGTGAGATCATACTCCCGATGTATTTTGAATACGGAACGGAAATGTTTTCCATGCTTGACGCGGAATTTGCCTGCGTGATATACGACGGCAGAACCGACGAATACATTGCCGCTCGAGATCCTATAGGTATCCGTCCGCTTTATTACGGATACGACAAAAATGGAACGATCCTGTTTGCCAGCGAAGCCAAAAACCTTACAGGACTATGCCGAAGGATCACGCCCTTCCCTCCCGGACATTATTACAAAAGCGAAAAATTCATATCGTATTGCGACGTTTCACGCGTGAACTCCGTTTGCCGCGACGATCTTGAAACGGCTTGCCGCAAAATACGCGAAAAATTGATCGCGGGCGTTGAAAAGCGCCTGGTGGCAGACGCCGATGTCGGCTTTCTGCTCTCGGGCGGGCTTGATTCGTCTCTTGTATGCGCGATCGCCGCCGGAAAAAGCAGCAAGCCGATCAAAACTTTTGCTATCGGTATGAGCGAAGATGCGATCGACCTCAAATATGCGAGGCAGGTCGCGGACTTTATAGGGGCTGATCACACCGAGGTGTATATGACGCCGCAGGAGGTCATCTCCTCTCTCGAAAGCGTTATCCGATTGCTCGGAACGTACGATATCACAACGATCCGCGCAAGTATGGGTATGTATCTTGTTTGCAAAGCGATACACGAACGCACGGATATCCGTGTGCTGCTCACCGGCGAGATCTCTGATGAGCTGTTCGGTTATAAATATACCGATTTCGCCCCGAACGCCGATGAATTTCAAAAGGAAGCCGAAAAACGTCTCCGCGAACTGCATATGTACGATGTACTGCGCGCCGACAGATGTATTTCGTCAAACTCGCTGGAAGCGCGCGTGCCATTCGGGGATCTTGATTTTGTGAAATACGTGATGAGCCTTGATCCCGAAATGAAAATGAACCGCTATGGCAAGGGCAAATATCTGCTTCGCCACGCGTTCGATGGACTCGGCTATTTGCCGGATGACATTCTATGGCGTGAAAAAGCGGCGTTTTCCGACGCTGTCGGTCACTCGATGGTGGATGATCTGAAAGAATACGCCGAAAGCTTATATACCGATGCGGAATTTGAAGCGCGGCGTGTAAAATATGATCACGCAAGGCCGTTCACAAAAGAATCTTTGCTATATCGTGAAATTTTTGAGAAGTATTATCCGGGACAGTCCGAAATGGTTACGGATTTTTGGATGCCCAACAAATCGTGGAAAGGGTGTGACGTCAACGATCCGTCGGCACGCGTTCTTTCCAACTACGGAGACAGCGGAAAATGAGATAAAGAAAAAAGAATGTGACAAAGTATATTCCCATCGGTTTTTTTGGCAGGCGAAATTTATGCAAAAATGATCCCATCTCTATTGACAACCGGCTTCTTTACAATTATAATGTAACACATTAAACACATGTGCTTTATGCGCTTGAAAACGAGCCGATATTGTGTATCGGCATCGGCTTACGTTACGGAAATGGGGGCTGCGTGATTGAAAACGGATGAATACAGCATAACAATAGAACAGCTTGCCGATCTGCCCGAAAGCACGTACGTTCTTTACGATATCCGCGACGAAATATCCTTTTCTTACGGTACGATCCCGGGCGCGGAAAACCCGTCGGATATCATAGGTCAAGCCGAAAACGGCATACTGCCGAATGATAAAAAAATCATCCTGTTTTGTATGCACGGGACGCAAAGTGTGCTTTTGTGCGAGCGGCTGCGCCGCCTCGGTTTTGACGCATTCAGCCTGAGCGGAGGATATTCCGAGTGGCTGAGAAAACAACTTGTCAAGACCGACCGCTCCGCCGAGATAGAGGAATCCCTCCGCAGCCGCAGAAAATTCAAGGAGAAGCTGTTTAATCCGTTTGTCAAAGCTGTTGTGAAGTACGAGCTTGTCGAGCAGGGCGACAGGATCGCCGTGTGCATTTCGGGCGGCAAGGATTCAATGCTCATGGCAAAGCTCTTTCAGGAATTGAAACGGCACCGCAAATTTGATTTCGAGCTTGTGTTTTTGGTGATGGATCCGGGGTACAACGAGCTGAACCGCCTGATCATCGAGAACAACGCGGAAATGCTCGGCATTCCCATACAGATCTTTGAAACGTCGATCTTCGACGCGGTATATAAAATCGAAAAGTCACCGTGCTACCTTTGCGCGCGAATGCGGCGGGGATATCTTTACAACAAGGCGCGGGAGCTCGGCTGCAACAAGATCGCGCTCGGGCATCATTTTGACGACGTGATCGAAACGACGTTGATGGGGATGATGTGGGGCGGACAAATGCAAGGCATGATGCCGAAACTGCACAGCACGAACTTCCCCGGAATGGAACTCATCCGTCCGATGTATTTAGTGCATGAGGACGATATCAAAGAGTGGCGCGACTATCACGGACTTCATTTTATCCAATGCGCCTGTCACTTTACGGATACATGCAGCTCCTGTCGTGATGACGGTGCGCCGATCTCGAAACGGATGGAAACAAAGATGCTCATACGCAGATTGAAAGAAACAAATCCGAATGTCGATATCAACATCTTCAACAGCACGAGCAACGTCTGCCTCGACACGCTCATTTCATATAAAAAGAACGGCGTGGAACATAATTTTTTGGATACTTATAAGGATGATTTTGAAAAATAGGGCTATGCCCGAAAACGAATACCCACCGGATGTGATCCGGTGGGTAACTTTTTTGATCCGAATCAACCGTTTGTCCGATCGGCATAGAGCATAGCGTGCACCGAAAAAATTATTTTTTCGGGACAAATATTCAAATAGTATTGACAAACGTAGGAAACTACGATATAATTATGTAGGAAACTACGAAAATAACGGTGAGCGGCGCAAAAAAAGCAGTTCTCCCATTTAGCTGCTTACAAATTTATTTAAGCGAGGTTTATCATGAATGAAAGCGCAAAATTTAAAATAAACGCCGAGAAATGTATCGGCTGCGGAAAGTGTCTTGCCGTTTGTCCCAGAAACATGGTGGGCGGCGATGTGTTAAGGTTTGAAAACGATCATCCCGTGATGGTCGATCAGACGAACTTCGGATGGAAAGGGTGCTGGAAGTGTCAGCATTGTTTCGCAGTATGTCCTACGGGCGCGATTTCCGTTTTCGGCATATCTCCGGAAGAAGTTGCCGCAAAACCCGATCCTTCCGTTCGGAAAGAGCTGTCAAAGCTCATGCAATTCCGCCGTTCGTGCCGGGCCTTTCGAAAAGCTGATGTTGAGAAAAACGTTATCGACGAAATTCTGAAAGCGGTAAGCGCCGTGCCGACAGGCGGAAACAATCAAAGTTTGGAATTTTGCGTCGTGGAGTCGAGAGAAAAAATGAAAGGGCTCTATCGCGCCGTATTCGGAGACGCCGTACAGATGAGCATTTTTGAAGAAGACGATGACGACCTCAGTGCATTGCGCCTTTATGACGCGCCGCATTTGTTCATCGCGCACAAGGCTGTCGGCGAACGATTTCAAGACGGCGGCTTGACGGAGATCGGGCTTGCCTCGGCATACT
The DNA here is from genome assembly GCA_905235755.1 of uncultured Clostridia bacterium. GTDB lineage: Bacteria > Bacillota > Clostridia > Oscillospirales > CAG-272 > RGIG6816. Next base: position 6,368 of record CAJONA010000005.1, on the reverse strand, counting down.
TTGAACTGTTGGCAAACGCCTACGGATTGGGAACGGTCATTTCCACCTATTCCGCGGAAATGCTGTCAAAGAGCAAACGCGCAAAAGAGTTTCTCGGTATTCCCGACAGTCACAGGCTGTTGACCGTGATCGGTTTCGGCTATCCGAAATACGAATACGCGAGAGGCGTTAAAAAGTGCAAAAAGATAAAAAGAATACGTTAACGTAAAGGGAGGAAAACGCTGTGAAAAAGATTTGTATTACGATAATGGCGCTTACATTGGCAGTCATGCTTACCGCATGCGCCGCGGAACCGATTACAACTCAATCAACAATCGATAAGGAAACGGGCGAGATCACATCGGGCAGTACAACCGAGATCATATCGAACAATGACGAATTGCAAATTTCGGAACTGCCTGTCGTTCTTGCAGGTAACGTCGCCGCCGTTAAAAGCAAATATATCGACGCAAACGGCGATATAGCCGTCATTCCGGCAAATTTCAAAGTGTCCGAAAAAGAGGACGAGCACACTGTCGACGCGGGGCTTGTCGTCATAGGTCCGGACGGAAGCGAGTTCGTATGGGTACCGACGACCGAAACGGCGTTCAAAAGGCACGATTTCGGAAGCTATTTTTCGGGCGGCTCGCTATCGGGCTATCGGGACGATACGAGCCTTGACGCATATCGTGCTATGACGGAAAGCGTCGAAAAATACGGCGGGTTCTATATGGGACGGTATGAAGCGAGCAAGGGTGCAAACGGCTTGCCCGCGAGCAAAAGGATAACGGACGCGTCTCAGGGCAAGATCTGGGTGCAGTTCTCACCGCAGGATACTGTCGGCGCGTGCGAAAATCTATACGCCGACAACGATACCGTTCAAGGCTTTTTCCCTTGGGGAATAAATTATGACACGACGCTTCAATGGCTGATAGATTCGGGCGACAAGACGGAAAACGAAGTGAAAAGCGACAGCACGAGCTGGGGCAATTATTCAAACGACGCGTTCTCGCCGAACGCGCGCGGAAACACCACCGGGCAATGGGAAGAAGCGAAGTCGAACAACATCTATGATCTTGCCGGCAACAACTGGGAATGGACGCAGGAACGCTACGGCTCGGACAATTACGTAATGCGAAGCGGCGGCTACAACCTCATGGGCGGCCCCTGCCCCGGCAGCAGATATCCGGCGGCGATCAGAGATCCTCTTCCGGGCAACAATCATCATCCGAACGTAACTTTCAGAGTTGCGCTTTATGTGAAATAAATTCAAAGGAGAAAAAGTAATGAGTGAACTGAATGATTTTCTTACGGAAGCAGGTGTGTTTTTCCTTGCGACAGAAGACGGAAAGCAGCCGAAAGTAAGGCCGCTCGGCGCTCATCTGGAAGAGGACGGGAAAATCTTTTTTACCATAGGCGATCACAAGGATGTCTATAAACAAATAACGGATAACCCGTTGGTCGAGATCGTTGCCTACAAAAACAGACAATGGATCAGATACACAGGGAAAGCGGTATTTGACGACGAACCGAAATACGCGGAAAGAGTTCTTGAAATGCTGCCGCATTTAAAAAACGTTTACAATGAAAAAACCGGATATAAAATGGCAATATTCCATTTGGAGGACTCGCACGCAGTCCTTTTGGATATGGCGGGAAACTGCAAACAACTTTTATAAAGGAGGCGACATATATGAAAAATGTGATTATCACCGGAGCAAATTCCGGCCTTGGATTTGAAACGGCAAAAAAGATTGCAAAAAATAAAGATTACAGACTGATTCTTGCTTGCAGAAATGATGTGAAAGCCGCGCAGGCAAAGGCGAACATTATAGACGCCACGGGAAACGACAACATAGTTACAATGAAGCTCGACACTTCCCTTTTGTCTTCCGTGAGAGCATTTGCGGACAACTATATAAAGGAATACGGCACGGTCGATGTGCTGATCAATAACGCCGGGATCTCGCCCATGCGTGAAAGCGGGACAACGGCGGAAGGCTTTGAGGTGGTTTTTGCAACGAACTATCTGGGACATTTTCTGCTGACGCAGCTTCTTTTGTCCCGCTTTTCTCACGGCGGAAGGATCATCAACGTCACCAGCGATATGCATAATCCGCCCGGAGGAATCAAGTGGAACGGAGCGGAATATTTGGCTCACGAGGCGTTGAACGATCGGCAAAGATATGCATATTCCAAACTCTGCTTAATTTATTTTACACACAAATTGGATGAAATTCTTAAAAGTCAAGAGATGGCCGTTACCGTAAATTCATTTAACCCCGGATTCATGGCGGCAACCAATTTTTCCGGCGGTCACGCCGATAAGGCGAGGTCTCTTGTCGTTAAGACCACAATGCCCGATCGTTACGGCGAGCTTGAAAGCTCATCCGACGCGTTGGCGCAAATCGCAGCCGACGACAGATTTGCCGAAGTTTCGGGCGCGTATTTCGACAGAAGCATAAACACGAAACGCTCATCGGAGCTTTCCTACAACAAAGAAAACCAAGAAGAATTGTGGGCAAAAAGTCTCGAATTCTGTGGGATCGAGGAAAATTGATATGAAGATCATAACGATAGAAGAACACTACGCCGATAAGCGAATCGTCGATGAATCCGCAAAATACGGAGGTTCGTCCAATATGGCGGAGCTGCCCGAAAAAATGCGCGACGCATACAATTCCATGCGTTTTACCGGCGACAATTTGACCGATGTCGATACCGTGCGATTCGATTTTATGCGGAAACAGAACGTCGATATACAGGTGTTGAGTTACACCGCCCCCGTACCCGATACGGTCCCGCCGCAAGAGGCTGTACGCATCTGCAAAGAGGCAAACGACATCCTTGCCGACATCGTGCGGAAGCATCCCGACCGCTTTGCGGCGTTTGCGACGCTCCCGATGGCAGCCCCCGCAGAAGCGGCAAAGGAGCTTGAACGGTGTGTAAAGGATCTGCATTTTGTCGGCGCGTTGATCACCGGGCAATGGCAGGGCAAGTTCTATGACGATCCGATGTTTTTCCCGATCTTTGAAAAAGCGGCGGAGCTGGACGTTCCGATCTCATGGCATCCCGAATTTCCGAACGCGAAGATCCAAACGCATTATTATTTTTCGGATAATTATTCTCTTGCCGTGGGAATGCAGTTTGCCACGGCGGGTTTCGGATGGCATCTCGATGTCGGCCTGCACATAACAAGAATGGTTCTTTCCGGTATATTCGATAAGTTGCCGAATCTGAAATTCATCGCCGGGCACTGGGGAGAAACGATTCCCGCAATGCTCGACCGCATGGATCAGATCATGCGCCCGCAGACGACGGGACTGAAAAAGAAGATCTCCGACTATTTTCACGAAAATATCTGGTACACGCCGAGCGGTATTCTGTCAAAAGATCAACTTGAATATATGGTCAAGGTGTTCGGCGCGGAGCATATCATATGGGCTTTGGATTATCCGTATATTCCGTTCGAAACGTGCAGCGCAGACTTCCTTTTGAATTCCGATTTGACGGAAGGAGAAAAGGAGCTTATTGCGCATATAAACGCCGAAAAACTCTTGCATTTGAATTAAAAAAGGACCGCCAATGCGGATCGCATTGCGCTTGTCAGCGAAACAGCTTTGAGAACACAAGGTTTTCAAGGCTGTTTTGTTTTTTTGATGGATAATAAATCGTTTTTTGTGAATATATTTTAATATATCCGGCAGCGGCGCGCCGTTCTTCTCCGCCCCGACTTTAAGGCATACTGCTCGTTCATCGAATATTTTTTGTAAAAAATGAAAAAATTTTAAAAAATATATTGACATTTTTTATCCATAGATGTATAATATCCACGAAAGGAAGGAGATGAAAATCGGCTATGATCATCAATCATTGCGTAGAACAAGGAATTTATGTTGTGTTGATCCTCTCTCTCGAAAAAGACCACCGACCGCTGCGAAGTACGACTTTGAGCTCCATACTATACGTTTCCGATTCATATCTCAAAAAGATCCTGCGAAAGCTCGTTCTCGCCGATATTATCGTTTCCAATCCGGGAAAAGACGGCGGATTCCAGGTCGCACGCTCTATCGAGGAGATCAGCGTTTATGATATTTACTCCGCGCTGGAAGGCGAGAAGTGTGATCTGAAAATGTCAGGCATCGGAAGCAGAATTTTTGTATACGGCAAAGAATTTGCGCTGGGCGAAGAAAAGGTCGTGTCTGCGTTCGAGCGGGCTAACGCGTCTTTCTGCGACGAACTTCGCAAGTTGAAGTTATCGGAACTCGCCAGCAAGGAGCATTATCAGTACGGTACGGTCGATTTCGAGGCACGAATGAACGAATTAAAAAAAATATTATAAATTAAGGAGGTATTCACATGAAGTACTATGTGGTTACGTTCACACACACGAAAATCGTCGGATGGGCGATTTATCTGCACGCACACGTCAAGTATCTGAAAAAGCTCTTGAAAGAAGACAAGTTACAGATATCCGGACCTGGCGTCGGAACACCGGTGCGCAGCGCACAGCTTGTTTTCAAGGTGACAGATCGCGAAGAGCTGGATAAGCTTGTAGCGGGCGATCCTTATTCCATTCACGGGCTCGTTGCATCCTCAACAGTCAATTTGTGGAATGTCGAGTGCGGAAGCATGGAAAAGCCGGCTGATCCCGACGCAGAGGGCACCAAATATTTCCGCGCGACATTTGAGCTTCCGGAAAATACCGACGCCTCCGCATACAAGGATGCTCGGGATACATACTTGAAGAAGCTGCTTGACGAGAAAAAGCTTCGCGCTTCGGGAACTTATGAGAACAACCCGTCAGCGGGATTGTCCATACTGTCTGTCTCCGATGCCGCTGAGGCGGAAGCGATCGTGAAGGAAGATCCGTATGTCAAAGAACTGGGCGCAAGCTATCAAGTGATCCAGTGGGATCCGAAATTCGGCGATTTCAAATAAACTAAAAAAATAATAAATATATTTACAATCGGAGGAAAACATGAAAAAAGTTGCAAAAGTTTTAGCCGTTATTTTAGGTATCCTGATAATTGCCGGAGGTATCTCCTGCATGTTCTCACCGGTATCTACAACTGCGGTACTCGGTTACGTTGTGGGTCTGTCCATGATATTTGACGCCGTAGGTCGCTTTGTAAGCTGGCTGCAGGAGAAGAAAGACGGTGTTGCTGACGGTTGGATGCTCGCAGGATCGATCATCTCCGCAGTATTCGGCTTCTTTATTCTCAACAGCGTTGCGCTTCAGCTCGGCATAGACACGTTTATTGTTTATTATGCGGCTATTTGGATCCTGCTGCACGGCATCTTTACTATTGTCCGCGCATTTAAAATTCGCCGCCTGCATAAAGAGTGGGACACGAAAATACTCGGAACACATTGGTATCTTCCCCTTTGCAGCGGAATTCTGCTGTGCGTATTCGGCGTTTTGTGCCTGTTCAACCCGCTTCTCATGGCATCGGTCATCGGCGTATTCGTCGGACTCGGTATCATCAGCGCAGGTGCGAATATAATCACGCTGGCTACAACGACTGAAGAATAAAAAATCAATTCGAAAGATATACACGTCTTAAAAGCATCACTCCGGCAGGGGTGGTGCTTTTGTTATAGCAATGCAAACAGCATATATTATGAGCGGATCATACAAGAAAAAACTGATTTTTCGCTCATAAAATTTAAAACAAACGAAACGCGGATATATTTTATTTTAAAATGGCCATCAAAGTCTTGAAAAATCAAAAAATCCATGCTATACTTACATTGAAAAAAGATCGCTGTTACGCGATATTTTATGCAGACCGCCTGATCGGAGAAAAATATGAATTTTGAAAAATACGTAAACCGAACATATAAAAAATTCGAGGACGCGCTTCCCTTTTATGCGAAGCGTATCTTCCGCACCGTAGGTGAGGCGGAAAACGTCCTGGCTTTCGTTACAAAAGAGCATTTGCGCGTTCCGCCGCAAAGAGATCGTATGACGCCGATAAATGCAGGCGAGCAGTGGGGCGGCGAATACAAAAATATATGGCTTTGCGCCGACGTTACGGTTCCCGAGGAAGCCGACGGAAAGATCCTGTACGCGATTCCCGAGACCGGCGCCGTCGAAACGCTTTGTTTTGTCGGTGACAGACCTGTGGGTATGCTGTCATCAAAAGGCGCGGCGTTGACCGGCGCGCACACGGCGGCGATAATATCGAAAAACGCCGCGGCGGGTGAAAAAATAAGCGTCGCTTTTGAGTGCTATGCGGGGCACGGATGCCTCGGGACGCAGCCGTATGATAAATACGAAGCCGATACGACTCCCAACGCGTCGTTTTGCCGCAGCTACGGCGGCATACGCATTTGCGTGATGAACGAAGAAATAAAAGATCTTGTGTTCGACATCAAGACCGCGC
>CAJONA010000004.1 GCA_905235755.1 uncultured Clostridia bacterium | reverse complement strand
GTCTCCGTGCCAAAAGCGAAACGCTATGGGAGTTGCAAACGCGGTGATTTCGGCGGAGATAGCACTCGCCACAAATTACACACTCATACAGTTCGACGACGTAATAAAGGTGATGAAGCAGGTCGGCGCGTCGATACCGTATCAACTGCGCGAAACGGCGCTCGGCGGGCTTGCCTCGGTGCAAAACGTGCCGAAAAAAAACAAGTGCGACGCCTGCGGCGGATGCACCTGAGTCAAATAAAAAAATCGCACGCCGAGGCGTGCGATTTTTTTCTTTTTTTCTTATTTGATCAAAATTCCGGAAAACAGATATGTGACAAATACCAAAACAGCAAAAACTATCGCAGCTATTGTCGTAGCTTTTTGCAAGAAGCCGTTGACGTCTTTGCCCTTGGTCTTACCGAAGAATGTTTCGGCTCCGCCGGAAATCGCACCGGAAAGCCCGTGCTTTTTGCTATCCTGCAAGATTATTGCAACTACAAGGAACAGCGCGACAAGCAAAAGTACCGACGCAAGTATAATTTCAAGTACACCCATTTTTATTTCTCCATCTCTCGGCATTTGTATTTAATTATCGCGCGATCGCCGGATTTTGGCGCGATAACGGAATTTACATGCAAAACGGCGATATAAAAGCCGTCGCCTTTCATATTATCATAAACGGATATAAAAATCAAGAGTTTTTTAATATTTTTTTAAAAAATATTCAAATAAAAGGAAAATTCGATTGACAAATAAAAACACAGGTGATATAATATGTACTTGGAAAACGAGCAAATGCTCAATTTCTCCTTGCCGCGGATAAATTTTTCGATGTTCGCGGCCTTATGGCCGGAAGGAGGTGTAAATCATAATGGAGAAAGTTATCTCATCATACGAAACGATGTTCGTTGTCGATCTGACAAACGGCGAAGACGCATGCAAAGCGACCGTTGAGAAGTTTTTAAAGCTCATCGGCGATAACGGCGAGATCGAGTCTGTCAACGAATGGGGTAAGCGCAAATTCGCGTATCCGATCAATGATTTGACAGAGGGGTATTATGTCCTTGTCAATTATAAAGCGGAGACGTCTTTTGTCGCAGAACTCGAACGTGTCTTCAATATCACAGAAGATATCATGCGTTCAATGACTGTAAAAGCATAAGGGGGTAAGCGCAACTATGGCAAGTCTTAACAAGGTTATACTCATAGGTCATCTTACAGCAGATCCGGAATTGAAACAAACACAGACAGGCGTGTCTGTAACGTCGTTTTCGATAGGCGTTACTCGCAGATTCGCAAAAGCGGGCGAACAGTCGCAGAGCGATTTTATAAATATCGTCGCGTGGAGACAGACAGCCGAATTTATCTGTAAATTCTTTAAAAAAGGCAATGCTATCTGCATTTGCGGCAGCATTCAGACGCGTTCTTACGACGCGGCCGACGGCACGAAGCGTTACGTTACGGAAGTCGTAGCGGATGAAGCTACGTTTGTCGAAAGAAAGAATGAAAGAACAGACGATTTTAAAGCTCCCGCATTTTCGTCGGATGAAAAGACCGAGGCGACGCCGAAGTTTGATGAAATTGCAGATGACGGAGATCTGCCGTTCTGAGCTTTAAGCACAAAATTTGATAGGAGGATAATATCCGATGGATAAGGAACAGAAATTTTCCTCGAACGGCGCCGTTCACAAAAGAAAAAAAGTTTGTGTTTTCTGCGCTGAAAAGGTAGAGAAAATTGACTATAAGGACACGGCGAGACTCAGAAAGTTCATTTCCGAGCGCTCAAAGATCCTTCCCCGCAGAGTCACGGGTACTTGCGCAAAGCATCAGCGCGAAGTTACGGAAGCCATCAAGAGAGCACGCCACATGGCGCTCCTTCCGTTCATCAGCGACTAAAACATCAAAAAGCCCTTGTACTAAGGGCTTTTTTGCATTTTAATACGGAAAGGAATGCCGAAAATGCCGATACATGAAATAATATCCGATAGTTTTCTTTTAAAAGTCGACGCGGAAAATATTAAACTCACAGTCGTTTTGTCGTCGGGCAAAACATGGACGATGACAAAAAGACCGTATATCAGATTTACATCCGGAAAAATTATTGAATTTCCGAATCCGAAGGAAATAAAAACAACCAAAACAGGCACTTACGACGGCGTCAGATCGTATTTTGACATTCCCGAAACGAAAATATCGGTCATGACGCATATTTACGTCGACAGAACGACGGAACGCATCGTTTGCGAGCTCCGCGTCGACGGCGACGAGCAGGGAGAGATCGAAACGGTATCGTATCCCGCGCCGTTCGACTTTGGCGCAAAAGAGGGAGAGGGGTACACAGTCCTGCCTCGAATGCAGGGGACGCTTGTTCCTGCGGGAATGAAGATAAAGATCAGGATAGGTGATGTTTTCGGCAGGGACGCGTATATGCCGCTTTACGGTCAGGTGAGAAACGGAGCGGGATACGCCGCAATTTTTGACACGCCATATGACGCGAAATATCAGCTCGATGAAGATCGCGTCGTGCCACAGTTCCGCCCGACGCTGGGCAAAATGGCATATATCAGAAAAATGATATTCCGCTTTTTTGAGCCGTGCGACTACAACGTTATCGCAAAGTGCTACCGCGCTTACGTTAAAGAAAACGGTCGGCTTATTACATTAAAAGAGAAAATAGACCGTAATCCGAACGTCGCGCGCCTCATCGGCTGCCCGATCATACATACCTTGATATGCCGCAACGTTATGCCGACGTGCAACTATTACGACAAAGAGCACCCCGAGAAAAATCATTCCTGCGTGCCGTTTAAGCAGCGCGAGGAGGAGCTGAAAGCTCTGAAAGCAAAAGGGATAGACCGAGCGTACACTCATTTTGACGGTTGGGGAGTGCGCGGTTATGACAATCTTCACCCGTCGCCGCTACCGCCAAATGAAGAAGCCGGCGGAACGGAGGGAATGAAGAAGCTCAGCGAAACGACGCGCGCGCTGGGATATATTTTCGGAGTTCACGATCAATACAGGGACTATTATCTCGACGGCCCCGATTTTTCATACGACGAGGCGACGATGAAGCCGGGCGGCAAGTACCCGTATAAAACGTATTGGGCGGGCGGGGCACATTCTTATCTCTGCTCGACGCGCGCCGTCGACTACGTCAGACACAATTATGCTGAATTTGAAAAGCTCGGCATTAAGATAGAGGCGGCATATCTCGACGTGTTCTCCGTCGCCGATCTCGACGAATGCTTCGATCCCGACCACCCGACGACAAGAGAGCAATGCGCCGTAGACCGTATGCACTGCCTTGATATTCTGACCGACAAAGGCATCATTCCGTCGTCGGAGGAGATACTCGACTGCCTTCTTCCGTCGATGGTTTTGTGTCATCACGCTCCGTACGGAACGACCGATATGGGAGTTGACAGCATGGAGGCACAGGGCATACCGATACCGCTTACAAATCTTGTGTATCACGATTGCGTCGTGATCCCGTGGATAGGATTTCGCGGGCAGTTCGTCGGGTTCGGCATTACGGGCAAAGACGGCGCGTATTCGCACGCGATTTTAAACGGCAGCCCCGTTTACTGCCCGATCGACGCCGACGACGAGCAGATCAAAGAGGTCAAATTCGCCTGCGCTCTTGCCGAAAAGCTCGCACTTTGCGAAATGGTGAAGCACGAATTTCTGTCTGACGACTACCTCCGCCAGAGAACGACGTTCTCTGACGGCACGACGGTCGAGGTCGATTTCGGCAAGGAAGAATACGTGATAAACGGCATATCTCAATAATAAATTCGCAAAGACCTCTTAGAATATCATATTGATTTATTCGCAGCTTGTGTCATCATTAAATCGAATTACACTGTATTGTCGCAAAACGGGATGTCGCCCGCAGATAATAAAACGATCATAAAAAAACATTCATACACGGGTAAAAATATGAAAGAAAAATTTTTCAAAATACTTAATTTATACACACTTCCTCTTATTGTGGTCGCCGCCGGAGTTATTACACTCCTGGTCGGTATTTCCAATGTGAACAAATCGCAGACATATTCAAAAACAACGGCGGAAATAATCAAGATCACGAGCGAATACGACGCCGCGAGCGAAAGCATCCATACAAACGTTTTTGTAAGATATACGGTCGACGGGCGCGAATACGACAGCGAACTCGGATCATATAGAAGGAGCTTCCGCGAAGGTATGACGATTGAGATTTTTTACGATCCCGATAATCCTGTTGATGTAATGGCGACGGACGGTTTCTCCATATACGGTATATTCGGCATCAGCGCGCTGTCGCTTGTCTTAGGCGCTTCGCTGCTTATACACAATGTTGCAAAGGAAGTAAAATACAGGCGCGAGCACGAATACGATATGTGAATAGTACAAAAACAAAAAGCCCTCACGCGAGGGCTTTTTTCATCGACATGTATTACTTTATCTTGATTTGCTGTATTTTGGGGAAACATCTTGCTTTTTGTCATAATTGATTTTGAAAAAGATAAATACGGCGTCAATAACCGACGCAAAGACGGCTGTTAAAATGATATTTATCGTTTTAAAAGGCTTGTCGTGCCACTGCCAGTCATACGCATTTTTGATCAAGATCACAAATCCGGCGATACCGTACACCGCGGCTATGATGCCGACGAGCATACTTTGAGTCTCAAAAGACAAAAAAGCAAGCGAGATCAGCCTCATCATCCATTCGACAGATCCCAAAATAAGCGATACTATGTTTAGTGTCTTCATATTTCCTCCGGTTTTTTATGTCTTCAAATCAATTTGATAATGCGTGCTGTATATCGCCATAAAAAGTATCGTTTTGCCGCTTTTTAATATTTTAACTCAATAAATATATCTTGTCAATACTATAGATGTAAAAACTTTCGCGTTTTTATGTATACTATAACTATAGCGATAAAAACGGAGGTCATCATGTTTGAAGTCGGTCGCAGGATAACGGAGCTGCGGGAAAAACGGGGATTAACGGTCAACAGATTGGCAAATCTCGCGGGAATATCGCAAAGTCATTTGAGAGATATTGAACTCGGAAAAAAGCAGCCGACGGTGGCATGCCTTGAATATATCTGCTACGCATTGAAAGTCTCTTTGGTCGAGTTTTTCAATGTGGAATCGGTTGATGTCGATGAACTCAGCCCTGTGATTGCGCATTTGAACGATACCCAGCGCAAAGCGCTGATGAATTTTTTGAAAACACTTTGAAAAAGCCCTCACGCGAGGGCTTTTTTGCCGTTTTATTCTTTTTTGCTCTCGCTCATCGGCTCGGGATCTTTTTCATTTGCTTTTCTTTTTTTCGGCTTTTTGTCAAGGTATATTTTATTTACAAATTTTGTTATCCCGTCGCCGACAAGGTCGATGAGCTTATCGAACCGGGTAAGCTTGAACAAATATATCCGCGCCAGCTCGAACGCAGCGAAGAACAAATACAGCGCTATGAGCGTGATGAATATGTAAAGTATCATCTTTCCCGTCGGCTCATAGGCGAATTTATAAAATCTGTTATATAAGTAATTGTCCCATATCGCATTGTGAACGTGGAAAACATATATCCCGAACGACGCGCTCGAAAGAATGAGCGTTATCTTCTTTCCGACCTTGGTTTTCAGCTTTAACTGCATAAAAATGAGCAGCAAAAGCACACATCCGATCACGACAAAAGGTCCCGTGTAGCTGATAAGCAGATCGTTCTTTTCGTGAAAGACCTCTTGCTCGGGGTGCAGCTCATATAAGTGGTCAAACCAAAATCTGAAACCGGCAGTCGCGCCCACGCAGGCGATATATCCGCCGAGGCACAAAAGCTTGTTTGGCTTTGCGCCGTCCTCGTGATACATCTTCACCGTCGCGCCCACAAGGTACATGAAGATCAGCCATATGGCGCTGTATCCGCCGCTTAGAACGAACAGATCCTTGTCCATTATCGTCTTGTATACCGACGCAAAAAGGAAGATCACAAAGGTGATGAGCGTCATCTGCTTTTTGTTCAGCTTTGATATGCCCGCGTTGAGTATCGGCATAAGGATGAACAGCAAGGTATACATATTGAAATACCAATACTGCTTCGTGCCTATCGTCAGTATGACGTCCCTGTAAGACTGCGCCGTGGCTCCGTACGCTTCGACCTCCGGCTTGACAACGGGTATTATTTTGACGAGCAGATCGTTGAATCCTTGGAAAATAAACGTGCAGTTGTCGAAAAGCACGTAAACCATGACTCCCCAGAATACAACGAGCACCCAAAGGCGCAGCCATTTTTTGATGTGAAAATGTGATCTCAGCCCGACAAATCCCGATATCAATGCGAAAAAGTTTACCGCGCCGTACGCCGCGCTTTCGAGTATCCACGCCACTTTGTAGTTCCACGGATGTTCGGCGAGGTTGGCGCTCGTGCCCGCGTACGGATATACACCGCCGCGCCCGAGTATATGCAGGATAAGCACGAACACTATCGACAATATGCGTAAAAGCTCTATGCCGTAGTTCTTTTCTTTTTGAATGTTTTCCATATTTTCTTTTCCTTTTCCCGATGATGCGATCTTATTTCGGATTTTTTAAATTAGTCGTAAAAATCGGCAAGTTTTCTCACTGTATAAGACGGATAAAAGCAAAGAAATTATTTTAAAAATTTTTATTCGCACGCTCGCAAAGCGTATTCGCGCAGGAGGCGTGCATAGATTTTGTAATTTTCGAGCGATACTCCGGGAGGCGTCTGATGGTCGCATCCGGGTATGTATCCGCCATGCTTCATCGCGGGGAGCAGGCGCTCGAATTCGGCGCGCATCGCGTCTTCGCCGCGCGGCATAGTCATTTTGTCAAACCCGCCGAAGTATATGAAATCGGGATGCATTTGCTGCAGCTTGTTTATATCCACGCCCGCCTGCCTTTCGAGAGGCAATATGCCGTCGCAAAGCCCTCTTTTCAGCCACGGTATCATTTTTGAAATATCGCCGTCGGAATCGATGATGACCTTCACGCCGTACTTGTGTATCTCGGCATTGACTTCTTTGTAATACGGCAAAATAAACTCGTCGAAGCACTCCTCGCTGAGCATCGGGCCGTTGTTGTAACTCATATCCTCCGACCAAACAAAGAATTCGGGCTTTAATATGCCGAATATATACGGAAGATTTTTCAGCACGTAATCGCAAAGATCGCGGTTTATTTTGTGAAGAAGCTCCGGCTCATCGTAAAACGCGTAAAGGTGATTTTCAATGCCGAGAAGCGTGCGCGCAAACCAGAAGAATCCGTCGTATGATATCCATACGACCTTCTCGCCTTTTTCGTGATCGGCGACGAGGTTTTTCATCGCGCGTATGCGCGGAATATCGTCGTTAAGCACGGGATATAGGAACGGTTTTATCTTTTCGTACTCCTCCTCGGAGTATATTATCGGCGCGCCGTGAGCGGGAGGACGCGGACAGTCTTTTGTCGTCAGCGGCAGCCATATGCGCTGCATATAGTCGAGCCCGAAGTGATATTGAAGTTGATCGGGCGCTATTGACGGATCGAGTCCCTCGGAATGCCATCTGTCGAGCGTCAGCGGCCACCACCACGCCCATTCCGTTATCGGCAGACGGTCGGGCTTTTTGAAATTGAATACAGCGTTAAAGCGTTCTGTGTTTGTCATAAAGTGCCCCCGTTTATGATAATTATCCGCGGCGCAATAGCGGCGCCGCACACTGTTAATATTTTACCATTTGATATTTGCTTTGTCAAGGCTTTCACAGCATACAAAAAAGACCTTTTGAAAGGTCTTTTTCACTCTTTTGAAATGTCATCGTTCTTTTCGCCCGCGTCTTTATCGCTTGATTTCTTCCAAACGACGCCGTATATTATCAGCGATATCACGGTGAGAATCAGCGATATGCCGAGCGCGATGATGAATCCGTGCGACGTCGGATCGCCGGCGTTATCGCCGAGCAGGGAATAGAGGATTATATTCGGAAAATATCCGAGTATACTGCCGAAAAGATACGCGGCGTATTTTATTTTCATCGTTCCGAGGTATAGGCTTATGACGTCGCACGGCAAAAACAGAAACTGCCGCGTCAGCACCGTCATCCAGAACGAATTTGTCTTTTGCACCGCGTCGAGCTTGCTTATAAACTTGTATTTGCTGCGGAGCTTTTCGACATGCTCCGAGGTGGAATATATACCGACAAAATAAGGTATCGTCAGGCAAATGCCGTATCCGATCGTATTCACCGCAAGCGCAGTAGGGAAGGAAAACATCACGCCCGTCGCCATCATGAGCAGGGGATTGGGGATGAACACCGACACGCTCTTTAAGGCAAACAGCGCCCACATCACCGCTATCGCAAGAACGGGCAGCGACGGCGTGAAATTAAGTATCTCCTCTATCGTGAATTTGTCGCGGTTGAGAAAATAATATGAAGCGAGGCCGACAAATATAAACAGCGGCAATATTTTTGTAAATTTGATCAACTTTTCTTTCATATTTCCCCTTGAAAAAAGCAGCACGCGGCTGCTTTTTTTATTGACTGATCCTGTAAGCCGGGTTCTGTCGAGAACGGTCATCTATCTTCGCCGCTTGTTGCCAAACGGCTTGTCGGCGTTTGCCGACTGCCATCTCGCGTCAGCTTTCGCTCGGCCGGGCAGGCCTTGAACGCGGGATGTTGCTTTGGATAGGGTTTACATGGCTCCCATCGTCACCGACGGGACGGTGAGCTCTTACCTCGCCTTTTCATCCTTGCCGCAAAAGCGGCGGTTTATTTCTGCTGCACTTTCCCTGAAGTCGCCTTCGGCGGACGTTATCCGTTATCCTTGCCCTGTAAAGCCCGGACTTTCCTCACGGTAATACCTTTCGGCAACATACCGCGCGACCGTTCAGATCAGTCAATCGTTATTATTTTGTTTCGCTTATCCGTACATAAGTCATATCTTCGTTTTGCGTTTTGTTCGGAAGATCCTTTGAGTAGTCGTACTCGTCAATTTTAAGGCCGCTCCTGTACACGAGCAGCGGATCCGCCCACGACTCCATATCATATTTTACATCGCCCGAGTAGTAAAAGTCAATATATAAATAAGAAATATCGGAAGAAACGGATGCGCTTTTGTTTATTCCTTTATAAATAATATCCGAATATTCCTCGTCGGGATCGAAATAGCCGTGAGACGCGGCGACTGTCTCGGTGTTGAAAAGCTCGACGTCATCGAACGCCAGTCTGACGTATGTGTAAAGCCCCGACGTAAATGACGAAATGTAATAATTTGTATATGTTTTGCCCGTATTGTCGCGCAGGATATACGCGAACGGCGCGTCGTCGACTTTCGCGAGCGCGCTTTCAAGCGCCTCGGCGGCGGCAGCTTTTTCCTCGTCGGTCGCGCTGTCGTCGGGAGTGTATAGCGACGTCAGGTCGCTTTTAAGATCGGCTATCGTACTGCGATTATACCTGAGCGTGAGCTGTATTTGGCTTGTTTCGGGGATGTATTTTACGAGATAGATCGAAAAATGACCGTCGTTTCCGAACTGAGCTTCCGGCTCTTGCACGTATATCGTCAGATTGCTGCCGCTCTCTTCATACGCGGCGATGTCGGACGGCGTCCACAGCATCTTTTTCGCTTTATCGGGGACGCCCAGCCCCGTTATCAGCCTGTACGCGAGAATAGCATATATCAAGACGATAAATATTATACCTATTATTTTCAGCACACGCTTGAACGTCCTGAAACTGAAAAACTTTTTTATAGGCGTTCGACTCTGCCATTCTTCCTCTGCGCCGTAGTCGCCCCATTCGCGAAAGCTTTCTGCCATGTTTTCACCTCCGTTCGATCTATATCATTTGTTTTTATCAGCCGAAAATTCCTTTTTCGCTGAGCAATGTTTGAAGTTTTCCGTTTGCGTCGTCGTACGATTTGAAAACTATCCCATACATTCCGCGCGACAATGCCGCCTCTATGTTGTCCTCTCTGTCGTCGATGAACACACATTCCTCCGCCGTGAGGGAATACTTATTCAAAAGCAGATCGTATATCTCCCGTTCGGGTTTTACACATTTGTATAAATACGATATAACCATTCCGTCGGCAAGTTCAAGGAATGTATAGCTCGGTTTTAATTTATTGAAATTCGTGTCGCTGAAATTTGAAAGGATATATATATTGTATCCGCGGTCTTTCAGCGATTTAAGCCAACTGTACGAATAATCGAACGGCCCCATAAATTCCGTAATCGTGTTTACAAAGTCGGTTATTTCCTTCGCTTTGTCGGGTGCGAGAGAGATGAATTTTTCAAGCAGTTCGTCGTCTCTGATAACGCCGCGGTCGTTCTCGCCCCAATACGGCGAATTGACCGTCGCCGAAGCGACGCGCTCGATGTCCTCCTCCTTGATGCCTGCCTTTTTCATACATTCGCGCCACGGAAATTGAATAAGTACGTGTCCGAGATCAAAAACTATGTTATTTATCATAATGCCCTCTTCTTTAAATGTTCTATATATTCACAAGATTTGCTTTTATCTTTTCGCTATTGCCCAAAAACACGCCCGCCGACGCCGAAAAGCTCGTGCCGTCGTCGCTGACGTAATATTCGGTGCCGCCGCCTTCGTCCGACGTCATACCGTTCTTCGAGAGATGCTTTGCGACGTGCGCGGCTGTCTCTTTTGCGGGATCTATCAGCGTCACGCCGGGCAGAAAATCGGAAATTATATCGGCGATAATCGGAAAATGCGTGCATCCGAGTATGAGCGTGTCGGCGCCGCTTTCCTTTATCTGAGAAAGATACGTTTTGCACACGCCCTTTGTTATTTCGTTATCCCTGTTTGTAAACCCGCACTCGACAAGCTGAACGAAAAGCGGGCACGCGCAGGATATGACGCTTTTTGTGCCTGCGGCGAGCAGCTTTTTTTCGAATACGCCGCTCTCGACAGTCGCGTTTGTGCCTATGACGGCGACGTTTCCGTTTTTCGTCGCTTTCGCGGCGGCCGCGACGGCGTCGTCCACAACGCCGAACATCGTGACTTCGAAATCGTTTTTGATGTCGTCGAGCGCAACTGTACTCACCGTTCCGCACGCCGCCAATATGAGCTTGACATTGTGCTTATAAAGAAATTCCGCGTCCTGACGCGCGTATTTTATTATCGTCTGCGGCGATTTTGAGCCGTACGGCACGCGCCCCGTGTCTCCGAAATAAATTATATCCTCTTTCGGAAGGAGGCGGCGCAGTTCTTTTACGGCGCACAGCCCTCCGAGACCGCTGTCAAAAACTCCTATCGGGCGCTTGTCGCTCATGATTTCCTCCGCGAAATGTCTATGCGGGCAAAAACGCATCTGTCGTTGTTGCCGTAATCTTTTATTACAGTATATTCAAAGCCGTTGCTTTCAAGAAGGCCGCATACGCTTTTTGATGTGTCGCAGCCGACTTCGAGGACGAGCGAACCGTCATTTTTCATCAGCGACGGAGCGATGTCGATAATTCGCTTGTAAAAAAGCAATCCGTCGTCGCCGCCGTCGAGCGCGATGAAAGGCTCGTGCCTGACTTCGCTTGAAAGCGACGGGATATCCGCCGTTTTTACATACGGCGGATTTGAAACGACAAGGTCGAATTTTTCGCCGTCAAAAAAAGATGTGTCAGTCAGAATATCGGCGCAAACAAACCCGATCTTTTCTGATACGCCGTTGATCTTTGCGTTTTTTTCGGCGATATCGAGCGCCCTTTCCGATATGTCGACGGCCGTGCCGACGGCACCGGTCTTTTTTGAAATGACGACTGCGATGCATCCGCTGCCTGTGCAAAGGTCGATGAACCTTTGCCCGTCTTTAATATGCGCGATCGCTTCGTCTGCGACGACCTCCGTGTCGGACTGCGGTATGAGGCAGTCGGGCGAAACGGCAAAGTCAAGCCCGCAAAAGACGGTATTTCCGAGAATGTATTCGAGCGGCTCGCCCGCCGTTCTGCGCGACAGTATCGCGTCAAGCTCGTCGGACGGTTCCACGTCGTCGAACAGTTTAAGGTGAAGCTGATTTAAGTCGAGCCCGTAAAGGTGCGACAGGATAAGCTCGCTCTCGCGTGCTTTTCCGTCCACATCTTCGAGCGCGCCGAGAATTTTTCGTTTTACGTCAATCAGACGCATCTGTATCTTTTTCTTCCTCGGGAGGGAATACATCGGGCATTGCGAGTTTGAGCGATCTTATGGCAACTTCGATCTGATCGTCGCTCGGCTCGCGCGTCGTGAGTCTCTGCATCCATAGTCCCGGAGCCGACAGCACCTTCACGCACACGTTTTCATGCTTGCCCGCATACATCAGAAATTCATATCCTATCCCGACTATCAGCGGCAGCAGCACGATGATGTTGACGCCCGTGTAGAAAAGCGTGTGGAGCAGCTTGTTTTCGATCTCAAAACCTATGCCGTATACGATTATTATACGCACGGCGAACGAAAGTATCATTCCGAAAATGAGCATGACGAACATGAAACTCGTGCCGCAGCGCGGGTGAAATCTCTTCTGACGGCGCACGTTTTCGACTGTGAGCTCCTCGCCTTTCTCGTAGCAGAACACCGATTTGTGCTCCGCACCGTGATATTCAAACGTGCGGCGTATATCTTTCATAAACGATACAAGGTATATATAAACGATAAATATGATTATTTTTATGACGCTGGCGAATACGCTCTGCCATACGGAGCTTATCGGGATGAGCTTGTTGAGCAGCGTTGCGAGAAAGTTCGGCAAAAAGAAGAATATCAGCACCGCGAGAGCGACGCCGAGCACGCCGGCGACCGCTATTACGATGTCGAGTATGCTTTTACCGAATTTTTTGCTGAGCCACTTTTCAAATTTTGATTCACTCTCCTCTTCGACGATGCCGGAGAGCTCCGCCGATTTATTCAGCGTTTTCATCGACAGCGATAATGTCTCGATGAAATTGACCACTCCGCGTATTATCGGGAGATTTAAGATTTTATGCTTTTTCCTTACGCTCTGAAATTTTGATGTAGATGACGATATCGTGCCGTCTTCGCGCCTGACCGATACGGCGACGTTCTCACCGCTTTTCATCATGACGCCTTCGAGCACCGCTTGACCGCCGACTTTGCCGAGGCGGGGATTTTTTTCGGTTTTTGCTGACATAAATTTGCCCTTTCCGTAAATATACATCGCTATTATATCACATAATTATATAAAAATAAAGTACGAATTGTAAATTTATATGTTTTTAATTAAAAAATACTCAAAGCGGCGGCAAAAAGGGCGGTGAGTGCCGCCCTTTTTTACATTTTATTTTACATTTGTATAAAAAACAAAACGCAGGATCTCAAAAACCACAATATGTTGTGTGCGGAAAGGACGCAAACACAATTTTCCAGCAACCGTGGGGATTTTTTGTAAAAATTTTCAAAAAACGCTTGACTTTTGTTTTATACTGACGTATAATTGTATTTGCATTTGCATTTGCGATCAATCTTAAGAAAGCGGGGTGAACTTGAAGTGAAAAAATTGCCGGATACGGAATATGACGTTATGAAAGTGATATGGAATAATGAGCCGCCGCTCACGACGACGATAATAATGGACCAACTCGGCAACGAAAGAGGCTGGCCGGTGCCGGCGCTTATTACGATGCTCACCCGGCTTAACGAAAAAGGCTTTGTCTATTCCGAAAAGAAGGGCAAAATGCGTTATTATTATCCGCTCGTAAAAAAGCAGGATTATCTTGAATTTATAACGAAGGATTTTATGGAGAAATACCACAACGGTTCGTTTACGAGCTTTTTTGCGACGTTCTACGATGTCCGAATGGTGTCGGACGAAACGCTGGACGCGTTCGTCGAATGGGTGAAATGCCGCCGCAGCGAATTCCGCAGATACACTCCCGACAACAAAAATTAATTTTTTTCTCCCGAAAAACCGCACACAAAGCCGTTACCGTCGGCGGAGCATATGTCTCCGCCGATTATTTTATTTTTATAGACGAGCAGATTTATGTAGACCGTGCCGTCAAAGTCCTCGTAATTTGTGACGGTATATGTATATCTCACGACATCTTTGCCGCGGTATTTCGACAAACTCAAACCTTGCGAGAGCTGAATATCGTTGTACTCGCTGTAAACGTTGTCAAATTCTTTCGGTATCGTCACCTCGACCTCCTCGACGGGATCTTGCTCGACAGTCCAGCCGAATTGCGATATGAACGCTATGCGGTCGGCGTTGGAATCGATATTCGAATATGATATCCCGGACGCGACTGCCGCGTCGCCGGCGGAAGGAACAAAAATGACGAGCGCCGAAACGGCGATAACTGATAAAACGAGTACGAGCGTGAATTTCAGTGTTGTTGAACGGACTGACCAAATGCGCATAAAAATAGCCTCCAAACGAATATTTCTGTAAATATTTATTCGGAGGCTTTGATTTATATTACAAATATACGGATGACAGGCGTCAACTCTCGATCTCTTCGGGTTTTGACTTTTTCTTTTTCTGCGGTTTCGGCGGATCGGGATCTTTGGGCGCGGGCTCTTCGAGAGACGAAAGCGCGTATTTGACTATCGTGCGTGCCGCGCTCGAAATTATTGCGTTTTCGACCATTATTGTGTACAGCGACTCGCCCTTTTCCCGCGACGCCGCGTCGGCAGATATGACAAGCGACGAGAAGTTGCTCTCGTATATCTCGGCAAACGAATCGAACGTCTGCTCCATGCCGCGATTTTCCGTTATCTTATTGATGATGACGGAAATATCCGTTATTTCCATCGTCTGTTTGAGCGAGCAGATTATAATGATCGCGGCGAGATGATCGCGTGTGTATTTCTTCATGTTCGGCGGCGGGATCACGCCGTTTTTGACGTAATTGTTTATCATCGACGGTGTGATGAGGCTTTTTTCGCCGACTTTCAGCGCGGAGAGATATTTTTCGGAGACGGATATGACCTGATCCATATAAAGATCGATCTCCGGAAGGTCTTTGTATCGCGGCAATTTGAAAACCGACAGTTTTTCGGCGGCTGCGGTAAAGGCGTTTTTCATATTTATCTTCTTTCTGCACATATTAGTGAGTATATGATATCACATTTTCGACACAAATTCAATAGTTTTAAGAAAATATGAAAAATATTTTTAAAATTTGCTTGACATAATAAAGGCAATTGTGTATAATAGTTTTGAAAACTAAATAACAAGTTGTGGTGATAACAATGTCTAATGTCGAAAAAGAGAAAAAAGGAATATCCGCCGAGCTTTCTAAACTCAAAAACTTTCTGCTCGGATTTGGAAAAAATATGCGTATCGGCGTATTCGGCGACAGCGTTATTCGCGGCGTCATGCTCGACAGCGAAACGGGAAAATATCGCTCTTACAAGCGCCGCTTTGAGGACGCGCGCAAGAACTACGGTATATCTATCGAGAACAACGGCAAGATAGGATACACGAGCAAGCAAATCGTCGAACAGATCAAACGGCTCGTCGATATTGAAAACCGCCCCGATTTTATATTTCTCGAATACGGCGGCAACGACTGCAATTTCAATTGGCGCGACGTTTCGGAGCATCCCGAACAGGAGCACAGTCCGTGCGTCAGCCCGGAGGATTTTCGCGGTAATTACATCGAGGCGATAGAATATGTGCGCTCGTGCGGAAGTTCTCCCGTCATATTGATACCGCCTCCGATAGATGCGGAAAAGTTTTTGACGTATATATGCAAGGCCGGCGGCCTTTCGCGCGAGAACATTTTGAAATGGCTCGGCGACGTGAGTATGATATATCGCTGGCAGGAACATTATTCCGATATATGCAAAGATATCGCCGAAGAGATGGATTGCCCCGTCATCGACCTGAGAAGCGCGTTTATAGTCAGGCATGATTTCCCCGATCTGATATGTGAGGACGGCATGCATCCGACTGAGGCGGGACACGCGATAATCGATGGCGAGATATGCAAATTTTTTGACGACATTATAAAAAAATAAACGCGCGTATGGCGCGTTTATTTTTTCAGTATTTTCTCGATCGCGTCGCCGATGACGCACGCCATTCTATAATGGCCGAGGTCGTTTGGGTGAGTGCTGTCGACGGTGCAAGCGTCGCGGCAGTCGGAGCCGAACAGCGTCTCGCCGTCGATAAAATATACGTTCTTGTCGCCATTTTCAAGCGCCCGCTCATATGAGCGGCGTATCACCGCGCGGCGACGTACGGAGTCATCATAGTGAAAGTCAAAATCAGGACGCGATATCATGATGTACGGCACGTCGGGATGCGCGGCGCGTATCTTTTCGTACATTTTGTGATGCGTCGCTTCGAGGTATTCCACCGTCGGCGCGTTGTGGTCATAGTCGGATACGAACACCGACATATCGAGCGACGCCATGTAATCGACGATAGCGTCCTCCGCTTTACCGTTTCCGGAGAAGCCGAGATTGATAAAATCGCGGCGGAAACGGCGCGAAATATAGCTCTCATAAGCGAGCCCCGGGCGCGAGACGCACCCGCCCTGCGTTATCGACGAGCCGTAAAAGATCATCGGCGCGTCGGATGTGTACGCGTTATCGTACGGGAGAAGAACGGAGCCGGGAGCGAGCCCGACATATACCTCGTCGACCGAGTCGTAAAGAGGGAAGTTCACTACGTAATTTTTGACTTTGCCCGAAACGGTGAACGAGTTGCATGCGTGAAAATAATCCTCGACCGTCACGGCGGGAGGAAATATCGAGCCGCAGTATTGCTGCATCTTGCCGTCGTCGATGTAAACGTCAAAACCCGCGCTGGCGCTGCGCGGCATATGCTTCATAATATGATATTCGGGCATGACCGCGTGTATCGCTATGTGCGGCGAGTCGGTTGCGAACGCGAGTCTTCCGCCCGCGGTATTGTAATTCAGCCCCTTGACGCCCTCGCTCGTCGCTTCGGCGACGCTTTCCGGAATGCGGAAAAACCGTTTGTTTTGAAGCGGCTCGTAAAGACCGTAGATCTTTATCGGCGACTGTCTGACGTCGTACCATACGTCGTCGGGGTATTCCGCATAATCAAAAGAAAATGTCTTGATGCTCATAAAAACCTCATTTTATCTTTAATTTATTCCATTATACCGCCGCGTTTTGATCTTGTCAAGTTAGCGGCGCATAATATGAAAGCTTTGCGGAAAAATCGTGTGAAAAAGACAAAAACTCCGCCTCGGCGGAGTTTTATGCTATTGCGACGACGATATTTCGAATTTAACGACGTCAAACTCGACGCCGCCGCATATTATTTTAAGGGGGAGAGATGTGTCGGCGTCGATAAACAGCTTTACTTGCCGCGTCGCGCACTCGCAGACGTAAAGAGATATGCCTCCCGCATTTTCTTTCGTGATGCTCCAGCCGTCGCTTTGAGACGACGTCAGCGCGTCGAGCAGCTTTTGCGGCAGCGACTTTTTCAGCGCTTCGCCCGACAAAGGGAGAGTCAGCCCGTTATAAGAAATGCTCCATTTTTCTCCGTTATATACAAATGTATATTTTCCGTCGACCGTGAATGTGTACGTGTTTCCGTCCTTTGTGATATCGACATCTATCTGCTCGTTTTCGTCGGATGTCGTCAGCTTTGCGGTGTAGTCGCAGTTTTGAAATTGAAGCAGATCTTTCATCGACACTTTCGCGCATGACGGAATAAAAAGCAACGCCAGCAGCGTTATCGCGGCTAAAAATTTTTTCATAATATATCACCTCGACAAAAATATATTGTATATTTTGATGATATATTCCGTTTTTATATTGAAATTATTGCACATTTGTGATAAAATAACAAAGATAAAACAATCGAGAGGGAAGAACTATGACATTAGTTATAATGGCGGCGGGCATGGGCTCGCGCTTCGGCGGACTCAAACAGCTCACACCTGTCACGGACGACGGCGAATATATTATTGATTTTACCGTGTTTGACGCATGCCGCGCGGGATTTGATAAGATCGTTTTTGTCATCCGTCCCGAGCATGAGGCGCTTTTTGAAGAAAAGATCGGCGCTCGTATGCGCCGCGCCGGGATCGATTTCAGATACGCATACCAAAAGCCCGAGCTTCCGAGCGGACACACGTTCCCGCAGGGAAGGACGAAGCCGTTCGGCACGGGACACGCCATACTTTCCGTAGGCATGATCGACGAGCCGTTCGCGGTCGTCAATGCGGACGATTTTTACGGATACGATCCGTTTGAAAAGACAGCGGAGTTTTTGAAAGGTGCAAAAGACGGCGAGTGGTGTATGGTCGGATACAAGGTCAAAAATACGCTCAGCCCGAACGGCACCGTTTCGCGCGGCGTATGCGTGACGGAAAACGGAATGTTAAAGAGCATAACCGAATACAAAAAGATCGAGCGCGCGGGCGGCACGGTGATCAACACATTCTCCGACGGCTCGACCGAAACGCTTGACGATGACCAACTCGTATCAATGACGTGCTTCGGCTTTACGCCGTCGTTCTGCACCGGGCTGGGAGCGCTTTTTGATGATTTTCTGAATAAAAACGAAAGCGATCTGTCGAGCTGTGAATTTTATCTGCCGAGCGCGGTCCAGGCTATGCTCGACAGCGGGCGCGGAACGATGCGCGTCCTCGACACCAATGCGGAATGGAAGGGCGTCACGTACCGCGACGACAGCGAACCTTTCCGCGAGTTCGCCAGAGGACTCAAACGCGACGGCATATACCCGAAAAAACTGTTTTGAATAAAAATATCCCCGCGAGAGCGGGGATAATTTGATGACGGTATAAAAAATATCCCCGCGAGAGCGGGGATATTTTGATAAACGATATAAAAAATATCCCCGCGAGAGCGGGGATAATTTGATGACGGTATAAAAAATATCCCCGCGAGAGCGGGGATAATTTGATGACGGTATAAAAAATATCCCCGCGAGAGCGGGGATGATTTGATGACGGTATAAAAAATATCCCCGCGAGAGCGGGGATGATTTGATGACGATATAAAAAATATCCCCGCGAGAGCGGGGACATTTTGATGACGGTATAAAAAAATATCCCCGCGAGAGCGGGGATATTTTGATGAATATTTATTTTGTTCCGTCTTTTTTAGCAAGCTCGGCGACTGATGTCGCAAGTCCTGCGAGCCCTTGAATTTCCGACGGGATAATGATCTTCGTCGACTGACCGTCCGCCGCTTTCTCGAATGCTTCGAGGCTGCGTATCGCGATGAATTTTTCGGACGGAGCCGATTCGTTGATGCGCTTGATACCTTCGGCTGTAGCCGTCTGAACTTGGAGGATCGCTTCCGCTTCGCCTTCCGCGCGGCGTATGCGAGCTTCTTTTTCAGCTTCTGCGATGAGGATCTGTTTCTGCTTCTGAGCCTCTGCGTCGAGGATCATCGCCTGCTTCTTACCTTCGGCAACGAGGACTGTGGCGTTCTTTTCACCTTCCGCACGGAGGATGGCTTCGCGGCGTTCGCGCTCGGCTTTCATCTGCTTCTCCATGGCGTCCTGAATTTCCTTCGGCGGTATGATGTTTTTGAGTTCCACGCGGTTGATCTTGATGCCCCACGGGTCCGTCGCTTCGTCGAGGATGGCGCGCATCTTCGTGTTGATGATGTCGCGCGACGTGAGGGTGGCGTCGAGTTCGAGATCGCCTATGATGTTACGGAGCGTCGTCGCCGTCAGATTTTCGATGGCGGACATCGGATTTTCAACTCCGTATGCGTAGAGTTTACAGTCTGTTATCTGGAAGAAAACGACCGTGTCGACCTGCATTTTTACGTTATCTTTTGTGATAACGGCCTGCGGCGGAAAGTCCGCCACCTGCTCCATGAGCGATACTCGTTTTGATATCTTCTCGATAAACGGCACTTTGATGTGAAGTCCCGTGTGCCATGTCGCGTAGTACGTGCCGAGACGTTCAACGACGTATGCACGTGCCTGCGGCACGATGTGGATATTTGAAATGATGATCACAAATATCAAAAATACGACAATTCCCAATGCTATAAATGGTCCCATAATATATACCTCTTTTCTTAAAATTTATTTACAGATAAGTTTTACGCCGCGTATTTCGGTAACGGTAACCACCTCGCCGACCTCAAAAGTCGAGTCGTCGCTTGAACGCGCGGTCCATTCCTTGCCCATGACCTTGACAGCGCCTGTCTGCTCGATGTTGCATATCCGCTCGGAAACGACGGCATTCTGACCTATGACGGCGTCGGCGTTTGTGCGCGTCTCTTTTTTACGCTTTTTCTTTCCAAAGAACAATTTGAACGTGACAAGCAGGACAAACGAGAGCGCTATGAACACGACGACCTGTATCCATTCCGGTACGTTGAGCAAATAAAGCACAAGCGACACTATCGCGCTCGGAATGAACCATATAGATACAAGGTCGGCTGTTATCGCTTCAAAAACTATGGCGAGAAATATGATACCTACCCATATGTATAAGATCATTTTACTGTACCTCCGATCTGTTTTTTAAGCATTTGAGCCTTACACAATAATTATATCACCGCTTTTAAAAAAAGTAAATATCAAAAATATGTTTTTGTTCCGATTTTACAAATTGTTCATAT
>CAJONA010000003.1 GCA_905235755.1 uncultured Clostridia bacterium | reverse complement strand
CACGCATCATCACGCCATGCGCGGCGCACAGCGCGTCTATGGAATACGGATCGAGCTCATCCATCCGCTCGTAGATTTCGTAGGCGTTCTTCACTTCGGCGACGTCCTTCGGCGGCGCAATAATCCGCTTCCCGTTCAGCACCGCCGTCACCTGTTCCAGGCTCAGGGTGTTCTGCTCGATGGCGAGCGAGGCGTGGATGGTGCGAATGCGATTGCTCCGGCGCAGCGTTGGATTCGCCGCGAGGTTTTGCGTGGAACTGATCTTTCCCACCAATTCCGCAATCCCGGCAAGGTCCGCGACGATTTGATTTGTGATCGTGAATGGGGGTGTTTTCATAGGAACCCCTCCTGCCTGTTCCCGCGGCAATCCCGCCGCTGAACGCCCGATTTGCTTCTCCCTTACTATAGCAAAGCGCCGAACGTTAGTCAAGATTTGGCTTTATCGCATAATTTCCGCGCGTCCGCATAGCCTATTCCCGGGTGATGAAAATGAAACCGCTGAAAGAAAAGATCAGCATCACGGTGGACGAAGACGTTCTGGAACGCGTCAAATCGCTGGCGGAAGCGGACGAGCGTTCCCTTTCGCAGTATATCAACCTGGTCCTGAAACAGTATTTGCGATCCCGCGACGGCACCGCCTGACCTCTTCTTTCCGCCTCATTCTATCATAAACAAAATCGGAATTGGTGGGCTGTCAGCCCAATCTGCAACATTTTTTTCACGCATCCCCCGCGGACGACGGCCTCCCGTCGTCTGCTTTCTTTTTGCCGTGCGCCCTGCGGCCTTGCCTTATTGGAAGATATGGTTTTATATTTGGTTAGATTGGGGGACTTTTTGAAAAAAGTCCTCCCCAAATCAAGAGCCAAATCCACAAAAAACGAGAGACCCCTCGGGTCTCTCGTTTTTTCATTCGATCAAATTCACTCAAACAGGGCTTTGTGCAGGGCTTTCACCGCGGCGGAGGCGGCCCGGCCGGGCACGCCCAGCACCAGGTGGATGCCGTCGGCGCTCTGCTCCTCGACAAGCTCGACTCGGCGATATTTAAAAAATTATTCGCGCTGCTCGTTATTTGGGCGGGCATATCGGTGATGACGAGATGACCGACGTCATCGTTGCGTTTCTGGCGGCGGCGCTGTCGGGCACAGGCGTCGGAGGCGGCGGACTTCTGATGATATATCTCGGGCTGGCTAAGGATGTGTCGCAGCTGACGGCGCAAGGAATAAATCTGCTGTTTTTCGAATCGGCGGCGGCGGGCGCATTGCCCGTGCATTTCAAAAAGAGAAAGATCAGGTGCGGCGTGTCGGTCTTTCTGGGACTGACGGGGCTTCTCGGCGCGATGATAGGCGCATACATTGCGAAGAGCGTCGAACCGTCGCTGCTGAGAAAAATATTCGGGGCTTTTCTTATCATTACGGGCGTTTACGCTCTTATAAAAAAACAGCGCCGCCATATTTAATTTTTTTCAGCACCGTATTGCAAAAGGGTTTATTTTGTGATATAATTATTATGTTAAATTATATCGCCGCAGGAAAACATCGGATTTTGAAAGGGTTGGATATGAAGTTTAAAATTCTTACGATCTCACTTATAACGGCTTTGATATTTCTCGCCGTTTGTACGTGCGCGTCGGCGGCGTCGCCGTCCGACATAATCACAAGCAGCAACGGTCTGTACACTTACATTGTCGGCAAAGACAACACCGCAACGATTGTCGAATATCTCGGAGAGGAGACAAGCGTTACCGTCAACCGCATCGACGGAAGATATCCCGTCAGCGCGATAGAATATGCCGCGTTCGCAGATAACACGAGTATCGAGTCCGTAACGATATATCCGTCTGTAAAATACATCGGAGAGAGCGCGTTCGAAGCGTGTACGAATCTGAAAACCGTAACTTTCAGATCCGGCTCGACGCTTGAAGAGATAGGCGAGTTCGCGTTCTTCGACTGCACGTCTCTCACGACGCTCGAACTGCCTTCGAGCGTGGAAAAAATAGCTTACGGCGCGTTCAAGAACTGCCAGAAATACGCATT
Source organism: uncultured Clostridia bacterium (assembly GCA_905235755.1). Taxonomy (GTDB): domain Bacteria; phylum Bacillota; class Clostridia; order Oscillospirales; family CAG-272; genus RGIG6816. The sequence continues at coordinate 18,659 of CAJONA010000003.1, read as the reverse complement.
CGATCTGTCCGGACTTTCGTCCCTGACGGCTGTCGGCGAATATGCGTTCTCGGAGTGCGGAAATTCGGCGGCGCCGTTCTCGATAACGCTTCCCGCTTCCGTCAAAAGCGTCGGATATGCGGCGTTCTCGGGCTGCTCAAATCTGACGTCGATATCTGTCGATGCCGACAACGGATCATTCTCATCGCAAGACGGAATACTTTTCAGTTACGATAAAACGGCGCTCATCTGCTACCCGATGTCAAGGCCCGGCACGACATACACCGTTCCGTCGTTCGTCAAAGAAATAGGCGAAGGCTCGTTCGCCGGCGTCACATCGCTCGAAACGCTGATCATTCCCGACGGCGTAACGCGCATCGGCGGCGGAGCGTTCTACAATTGCACCGGGCTGAAAAGCGTGTCCTTGCCCGCTTCGATCGAATACATCGGCGGATACGCGTTTTTCGGCTGCTCATCGCTTGAAAGCGCCGAGATATCAAACGGCTCTGTCGAGCTCGGCGCATATGTTTTCAGAAACTGCAAATCTCTCGCCTCGGCAAAACTGCCCGACGGTATAAAGGAAATACCGACGGGAATGTTCGACTCGTGCCTCGCCCTCTCGGAGATCGAGATACCGTCCACTGTCGAAACGATAGGTCAGTACGCCTTTAACTACTGCACAAAACTTGACGGCGTCGTAATTCCCTCTTCCGTAAAGACGGTCGGAGAATACGCGTTCAGAAACTGCACGTCCCTCAAAACGATTTCGATGCCGAACGTTTCAAAGATAGGCAAGTTCGCATTCCAGAACTGCTCCGTTTTAAAGGCCGCGGACATTTCGGGGATAGGTGAAATACCGGCGTATATATTCGACGGCTGCGCCGTCATCACAGATATAACGCTTCCCGCCGCATATACGGCGATAGGCAATTACGCGTTCAACAAATGCGCCGAGTTCTCCTTTGAGTTTATTATCCCGACGTCGTGCAAGCGCATAGGCGATCGCGCTTTTGCGTCGTGTTCGGCATTGTCGGAAATAACCATACCGTCGACAGTCGAATATATCGGGCAGGCGGCGTTCTACAACTCCGGTATTTCAAAAGCGACGATAGAATGCGATATAACAAAGCTCCCGCCAAGCCTTTTTAACAACTGCTCAAAACTGATGCAGGTCTCTTTCCCCGAAACAGTCAAGGAGATCGGCGCGTCGACATTTGCAAACTGCGTTTTGCTTAAAGAGCTTCCGCAAGACGTTTATGAAAGAATAGGCGCGGGCGCGTTCTACGGATGCCGCAGCCTTACAAAGACATATTTCGGGACAAAAGACGACACGATTCAGTACGGCACATATTACGGCTGCAACGAGCTTGAAAGAGTGACGATCCCCGAGCACATTTCCGCGATAGGAGCCGTCGCTTTCGGCGAATGTCTGTATCTTACCGACGTCACGATGACAAATGTCGACTCCATACAGGTCAGCGCGTTTGTCGGATGTTCGGTGCTTGATAACGTCGTTTTCTCAGATGATCTCACATATATAGGAGACGCGGCGTTCTCCGGCTGCGCAAAGCTTGCCGCCATCGACGTTCCGTCGACGGTTGCATACGTCGGAACGGACGCGTTCGCATCGACGAAATGGGAGTCCGCGCAGACTGCCGACTTTATCGTCGTCGGCGACGGCGTTATGTACAAATACAACGGAAGCAAGGATAAAACGATGATCACCATTCCGAGCACGGTAAAAAGAATACCTCAAAACAGGCTTTCGGAACTGACGTCGCTTGACACTGTGATAATCCCGTCCGGCGTCAAGTTCATTGCAAAAAAAGCGTTCTCCTTGCTCACCAAGACGTCTTCAAGCAGCGGTTCGTCATCGTCATATTACTACTCGATGAGAACGATCACGATAATGGGCAAAAAAGGCTCGTATGCCGAAACATATTCCGGTCTCGCGTACTTCACTTTCAAAGAATATTGATAATTAAGATAAAACAAATGCCGCCCGCAGGGGCGGCGTTTTATATACAAAAGAAGGCCTCCGCATTTCGCGGAGGCTTTCTTTATGAAAGTTTAAATCCGTATTTTCTTGAAATTTTCGTTTTGTGGATCAAATACCCGACGACGACAACCGTTGAGATCACCATGATGCAGGATATTATTATCGCCGCTTTGAGTCCCGCGGAAGCGTCATACTCGACCTTCTCGACAACATAAGTGGAAAAATGATTTGTCGTAAATGTCAGTTTTCCGTCCGCATACGACGAATTTATAAACGTTTTTCTGCCGCTTTCGCTCACATAATATACTTTTGCGACGTAGCCGTCTTCGAGTGTATAATCCAGCGTAACGTAAGCCTTTCCTTTGGCGTTGAAGTCGGCGTTTTCCGCCGCTATCTCGTAAACATCGTAATTCTCAACGTCGTATCCCGCCTTCGCTATATCGCCGGAAGCGGCGCTCGCTTTTGTCACCTTATATGCGCCGAGCACAGCGTTTGCGCTCGCAAACGCCGAAGCGGCGTCGCTGTCAAGCTCGACGGTTATACCGCTTGAAAAGAGTATACGCACGACGGCGTTCTCTTCTCCGCCTTTAAATACGCCGACAACATATCCGACAGGCGCCGCGTCGTTGTCCTCAGTCAATTCGTAGACCGTCTTTACGTCGGATTCGATTACAGCCAGCTTTATAAGTTTTTCCATCGTCTCGGAGTCAAATTCGTTTTTGCATACGGTGCATACCTGCGTGCGCTTGCCGTCCGTCGTTTCAGTCGGAACGGCAACTATCACCCATTCGAGCTTATGCTCGGCAAGCGGAAGCTCTGCTCTCGATCCAGCTTTTTCCTCGCCGCATACGGAACAGATCTCGACCGTGTATCCGTGCTCGGTGCACGTCGACGCGTTCGTCTGCGTCACCCATGAATGTCCCCTCGCCGGTATTTCTTCATATGACAATTCCTCTCCGCATACAGTACAGTATACGGCACTGTGTCCGCGATCCGTGCACGTCGCCTCAACTGTTTCTTTCTCGCCGGGCGTATGATCTGTAATCGGGATATCCTCATCGACGATCTTTTCTCCGCATACTTCGCAGTATACCGTTCTATGCCCGCGTTCCATGCACGTCGCCTCGACGACATCTTCTTCGCCGGGCGTATGGTCGGCAAGAGGATATTCGAGATAATACGTCTCATCCTCTTCTTTGCACATAGAGCAGATGATCTTCCTGTATCCGTGTTCGATACACGTCGACGGATTCAATATCATTATCCAATTGTGGTCGACGATATCGAGGACCGTTATCTTCTCCTCGTCGCAAGTAAGGCATATTTCTTTGATATAGCCTGCCTCTTGACACGTTGCGTCCTTCGCGTCGACGACAGTCCACTCGTGAATATGTTCGATCTCGGTATACGTATATCCGCAAACGCTGCATTTATGTGTAATTATATGTGTTTCGGGATCTGTCACGCTCTCGTATTTGTGCAAGCACACGAGCGTCGACTTTGAGAACGACACGGAGTCACCGTCTTCGTCGCCGTTGTACTTCAATGAGAAATTATACGTCGTTCCGGATGAAAGCCCGTCAAAAGTTATATAAGATGGATCCGTCGTGCTGTCAAAATAATAGTAATACACATTTTCTCCCGACGTGATAGTCGCCTTTTCGCTCGACGTCGGGTACGTCTGATAGACTCTCGTCCACGACGAATCGCCGATCTTATATACGATTTCAGGACTATAATAGAACGTGATCGAATTGAAAAGCACCGTATAGACAGACGCTTTGGGCGGCTCGATGAGATTGTCTGAAAACGCCACCGTCTCAGCGTCTGCGGACAAGCTGAGCTTTCCGGACGATGTTTTTCCCGTCGACGCGTTCTTTAAAATTTTAAACGTGCCCGCCGTCTCTTCGGATAATATCGAAAAAGTCTCCGTCGCGGCTAATGCGGAAAACGCAAAAGCGGCAGCAAAAACAACGACCATAAAACATACGGCAACGTATCTTAAACATCTTTTCATTTATAATCCCTCCGTGAGCAAAAATAAGCGAGCAAAATCACCATTTTACATTTATTCGATTATATAATACTACATCGTCGCATAAAAATCAAGTGCCAATTTGGCGCGATATGGCAATAAATAATAAAAAAGTGCCGTGATTTATGAAAAAATTATAAAAAAAATAATATTTACTTTTTTTCAAAAACATGCTATAATATGGCATATATAAATTTAACTTGGGAGAAACGCAAATGGCACGTTTAAATAATTATGAAAAAACAAAGCGGCTCGTCGGACTGGCGATTTTAACGGCAATAGTGGCAATACTTCAAGCATTAAGTCCGATAGTACCTTTGCCCGTATCTATGACATTTGCTCTGACGCCGATTATTTTGGGCGCGGCGATCTACGGAAAATGGGCAGGCGCGTATCTCGGCTCCGTTTTCGGCTTGATTGCATATATAATGGGTGTGCTCGGCAGAGACGGGTTCACGGCGTTCTTGATTTATTTTACAAATAAAGATTCTATCTTTTCGATAGATTCTCTCATGGTATTATTTGTATGCTTATTTAAGGGAGCGGCAGCGGGATTTGTTTCAGGCGTAATTTTCAAGCTGTTTTCAAAAAAGAACGAGCTTACGGCATCTTTCGTCGCAGGAGCAGCGTGTTCGATCGTAAACACCGGAATATTCGTAATATTCGCCCTTTCGTTTTTCGTGCCGCATCTCGAAGCTTTTTCCGCCGCCTACTTCAGCGGCACGGCGGTCGTTCCGCTTGTGTTTTTCACGCTTGCCGGCATTAATTTCATAGCCGAGTTCTTAATAAACATGGTCCTTGCGGTAGTTATTGCGCGTATTATAAAAGTTGTAAAAATACAATCATAAGACAAAAAAGCAAGCGCGCCGACGGCGCGCTTGATTTTTTAATATCCTTTTTTACGAATTATGTCGGCGACGTGCGCGGCGTACTCGCCGCACAGCTTTTCATCTTTGCACTCGACCATAACGCGGACGACCTGCTCCGTCCCGCTTTTTCGGAGCAGTATCCTGCCGTCGTCGCCGAGTGATTTTTTTATTTTTTCGATTTCGTTCGCCACGTCGCCGTCGCGCACGGCGCCGTCTTTGTCTTTGACGTGCACGCTTGCCGTCGTCTGCGGATATTTTTTCACCGGTGAAGCGAGAGCCGAGAGCGGCTGTTTTTTATCGAGCATTTCCTCGCAAATCATTATAGACGTGAGCACTCCGTCGCCCGTGGTTGCATATTTCTGCAAAATTATATGCCCCGACTGTTCGCCGCCGAGTTTATATCCGTTTTTTGACATACACTCGTAAACAAATCTGTCGCCGACGTCTGTCTTTTCGTACGATATTCCCGCCGCGTCGAGCGCTCGGAACAGCCCGATGTTCGACATCACTGTCGTGACGACGCAGTTTTTGTCGAGCGTGCTATGCCGCGCCATCCTGTCGGCGAAGATGTATAATATGCCGTCTCCGTCGACCTCGCTTCCGTTTTCATCGACGGCGATGCACCTGTCGGCGTCGCCGTCATAAGCAAATCCGACGTCGAGCTTGTTTGAGATGACGAATTTTTTCAAATTTTCGATATGCGTCGAGCCGCAGTCTGAGTTTATGTTCGTACCGTCGGGAGAAGCGCCGATGACGTGCGTCTTTGCGCCTATGGCGTCAAAGACCGCCTTCGCTATCGTCCACGAGCTTCCGTTAGCGCAGTCGAGTCCGATTTGCAGCCCTCTGTACGAGTGGGAAGCGAGAGAAATGAGATAACCGACGTACCTGTTTCTGCCCGACACGTAATCGACGACTTTTCCTATGTTCTCCCCGCGCGCATACGGCACCTCATCGGCGCCCGCCTGCGCCATACCGTCAAGATATCTTTCGATCTTCGCCGTCGTTTCGTCGTCGAGCTTTTCGCCGCGTGAATTTATAAGCTTTATCCCATTGTCGCAAAACGCGTTGTGCGACGCCGATATCATCACGCCGCAGTCGAAATCGTCCATGCGCGTTATATACGCCACGCTCGGCGTCGTCGTAACGTGCATAACAAATGCGTCGGCCCCCGACGCGACGATGCCGGCGCAAATAGCATATTCGAACATATAGCTTGAAAGGCGGGTGTCTTTACCTATCAGTATATTCGCTTTTTTTCCTGCTTTCGCGCCGTAATACCACCCGATGAAACGCCCGATGTCGTACGCGTGGCGTGCGTCAAGACCGACGTTCGCCTCGCCGCGAAAGCCGTCCGTTCCGAAATATTTTCCCATATTGCCTCCTATTCCACCGTTACGGATTTTGCGAGATTGCGCGGCTTGTCGACGTCGCAGCCGCGCAAGATCGCGATATGGTACGCAAGTATCTGACACGCCGTCGCCGCCACTATCGGCATTATCATCTCGTCGCACGCCGGCAGATCGAAGCGCGCCTCGACGGCGTCGCCGCACGGAAAATCATCGGCGCACACGGCGAACACCTTGCCGCCGCGCGACGCTATCTCGCGGATATTGCTCATCATTTTTTCAAAAAGCGACCGCCGCGTCGCCAGCGCGACAGTCGGCGTTTTCGGCGTTATGAGCGAGAGCGTTCCGTGTTTCAACTCGCCCGCGGCGTATGCTTCGCTGTGGATGTACGATATTTCTTTGAGTTTGAGCGAAGCCTCGTCGGCGATATATCCGTCGGCGCCGCGCCCGATATAAAAAATGTCGTCCGCCGAAAAATATTTCCGCGCCGCCTCATAAAGCTCGGCGCTCCGCCCGATCACGCTTTCTGTCGCTTTCGGAAGCTCGGACGTCAGAACAGATGTACAGCGTTTGAGTTCTTCAAAAGAGATCGTCCGCTTTGCGTATGCTGTGCGCAAAGCAAATGCGAGCAGCGTCGCCGCTTGAACGGTGTATGCCTTTGTGCTGGCGACGGCTATTTCGGGACCTGCGTGCGTGTAGATAACCGTGTCCGCTTCGCGCGCTATCGTCGAGCCGATGACGTTGACGAGCGCGACGGTTTTCGCGCCCCGCTCTCTCGCAAGCCTCAGCGCCGCGAGCGAATCCGCCGTTTCGCCTGACTGCGATATTATCATGAGCGTGTCGTCGGCGTCGATTATCGGATCGCGGTAACGGAACTCCGACGCTATATCGACACAAACGGGGACGCGGCAAAGCCGCTCGAAATAATATTTTGCGATAAGTCCCGCGTGTCTCGCCGTTCCGCACGCGACAACCGTCAGTTTTTTCATTTCAGACAGCATTATGTCGTCGATGCCGTCGTCGGCGAACGCTACGGCGCCGCCTTTTACGCGCGGAGCGAGCGTTTTTTTGATCGCCGTCGGCTCCTCGGCTATCTCTTTATACATAAAATGATCGTATCCGCCGCGCTCGGCGGCCTCTGCGTTCCACGTCGCCGTGCAGATCTCCTTTTTTATCGGCGCGCCGAGCGCGTCGAAGATCTCATATCCGTCGGCGGATATACGGCACATCTCGCCGTCGGAGAGCGCGATATATTTCTTCGTATATTTCAGCACCGCCGTTATGTCCGAGGCGATGAAATTTCCGTCGTCCGATATTCCGATGATCAGCGGGCTGTCCTTTTTTGCGCCGAAAATCGATCCTGGCAGATCTGCGAACATGATGCCGAATGCGTAAGAGCCCGCGAGCTTTTTTGACGCTTCGGCGATTGCCTTTATCGGATCGCCGCACTCAAAATAAGATCGGTCTATCGTCAGCGCGGCGACCTCGGTGTCCGTTTGCGACAAAAGGTCGGCTTTTGCGTCAAGTTCTGCGGCAAGTTCTGCGTAGTTCTCGATGATCCCGTTGTGAACAAGGACCGTTTTCCCGCATATATGCGGGTGGGAATTGACGTCGCTCGGCGCTCCGTGCGTCGCCCAGCGAGTGTGTCCCATTGCGCAGTTTGACTTTATCCCGCCGAAGTTTTTTATCATTTCGCACACGCGCGCGACTCGTCCTTCGGATTTGACCGTCTTCACTTCTCCGCCGACAAATGCCGCGATGCCAGCGGAGTCATATCCTCTGTATTCAAGCGAGTAAAGCCCGTCGATGACTCTCCCCGTCGCGTCGCTTCTGCCGCTGTATCCTATGATCCCGCACATATACCCTCCGTTATGATCTGCCTTTTATAATGCGGACGTGATTTTTGCATTTTTTGCGGCAAATCAAAATATAATAAATTTATCATCATTATTTTACGCAAATCAAAAAATATGTTTACATTCATTATGAATTTGACATGGGGGATTTTATGGAATACGGCATCAGATCGCTTTTCGATGTTTCTCACACATTGGCGCGGGGACTTTTTGACGGCGACGCCGCGCCGCACGAGATACTCGGCAAAATACACGATCATATCATCGCGCTCGGCGAAACGCTCGACAAAGACGAGTTTTTCTCATACGGGAAAAATATATGGATACACAAAAGCGCCTCCGTCGCCGCGAGCGCGTTCATCGGCGCGCCGTGCATCATAGACGCGGGCGCGGAGATACGTCACTCCGCCTTCATCCGCGGTGACGCCGTCGTCGGAAAATGCGCCGTCGTGGGCAATTCGACGGAGCTGAAAAACGCCGTTCTTTTCGACGGCGTTCAGGTACCGCATTATAACTACGTCGGTGATTCGATCCTCGGATACAAGGCGCACCTCGGCGCCGGCGCGATAACGTCGAACGTAAAGAGCGACAAGTCGAACGTCTTTATACGTACGTCGCCGCCCGTCGACACAGGGAGAAAAAAAGTCGGCGCTTTTATCGGCGACGGCGCGGATATAGGCTGTTCGAGCGTGCTGTGTCCGGGCGCGGTCATCGGCAAAAACAGCATCGTTTACCCGCTTTTGCGCGTGCGCGGGATCGTCGAAGAAAACTCGATTTTAAAGGACGAAAATACGGTCGTCGGAAGAAAATAAAAGAACCGCTGCTTTTCGCAGCGGTTCTTTTATCATATAACAACGATTTTTTCAAGTTCGGTTTTGTCGAGCATCGGGAAAGGAATGACAGGCGGCATGTTTTCCTTGTGTTCGCCTATGATCTTCTCCATCCATATCATGTCGTACCAGCGGCCGAATTTGTACCCCGAACAGTTGAATTTTCCCACGAGCTTATAACCCATTTTCTCGTGGAACTTTTCGCTGGCGTTCGTGAGATACTCGTCCTCGACGTCCGTATACCCGATGCACGCGTTAAGATTTAATATGTTCTGCATACGCGATATACTTTCGAGCGCTATGTACAGTGCGCGACCTGCCCCGCGCCCTTTTCGGCTCTCTTCAATATAGATCGTCGTTTCCGCGGAATGTTCGTATGCCGCCCTGCCGACGAACGACGATGTGTTGGCGTATCCGATCGGGCTTCCGCCCTCTTCCGCGACGAGAAACGGGTATTTTTCGCTTATCTTCATCATCCTGCGCCGAAATTCGTCGACGCTTGGGACATCGTATTCAAAGCTCACCGCCGTCCGCTCGACGTAGGGAGCGTATATTTTTCGAAGCGCCTCGGCGTCGTCCGGGCGCGCCGCTCTTATAATAAATGACATACCGTGTTCCATATCAAGTGTTCTCGTCGAAATATTCGTCGATAGCCGCCCTCAGCTTCATGAGCACCTGCTGCGTCGTCATATCGCCAAGCTGAACGCCCGCAGAATCGAAATGTCCGCCGCCGCCGAGCTTTTCGAGGATGCGCTGTACGTTTATCTTACCGTCGGAGCGCGCCGATATGTGAACGTTGTCGCCCGATTTGCATATCGCAAACGCGGCGAGGACGCCGTTTACGCTGAGCATCCTGTCCGCCGCTTTCGCGGCGTTTATGCGGACGAGAGACGATTTCATTTCGTTTTCATTCAGAGCGATCGCAATTACCGATTTGTATATTACGACATTGCTTTCGAACTGTGCCTCGGAGACGAAATCCTTCAATCCTATCTTGAACAGCGCTTCCGCGGCGAGCGGATTGGCGTTTTCGGTGCGCAGGTACAGCGCCGAGCTGAACGTGCGCGTGCCGACGTTGTGCGTGAATTTTTTCGTGTCGAGCATTATGCCCGCGTAAAGCAGGTCGGCTTCCGCCTTAGGCAAAGCGCCCTGCGGAAGCAAATGTTCGAGAAACTCGGATACAAGCTCCGACGCGGAGCTTGCCGACGGCTCGATATACACTATGTTCGGCTTGATATTGAACTCCGCTGTCTTTCTGTGATGGTCGATGATGACGACGTTTTTCGCCGTGTTGACGATGTCGGGCGCTTCGCAGATGCTTATGTTGTTCACGTCGGTGACGACGGCGAGCGTCTCACTGCGTACAAGGTCCTGCGCCTCGACTTTGTCGACGAACATACCGTTGTAATCCTCACCGCTTTTTTCAAGCATCGCAAAACATCCGGCAAGGTTCTTGTCGCTGCGATCGCAGACTACATACGCGCGCACGCCCTTGAATTTTGCGATCCTCGCAATGGCGACGCACGACGCAAACGCGTCGAAATCGGCGAATCTGTGCCCCATGACGATGACGTTTTCGCTCTTTTCAATGAGCATTATAAGTTCGTTCGCGATGACGCGCGAACGCACCTTCGAGCGTTTTTGGACCGCCTTTGTCTTGCCGCCGTAGTAGTCAATGCCCTCCGCCGTCTTGACGGCGACCTGGTCGCCGCCGCGCTGAAGCGCCATATCGAGCGCCGCCTGCGCGGTTTTCTCTTTTTCAAGAAGCGAGCCTTTTATCTTCGCAACGCCTATCGAAATGGTGACGGGCATTGTCGATTCTCCGACGTATATCTCGCGCACTTCGTCGAGCATCGAGAAACGATCCGCCTCGAATTTTTCGAGGTCCTCCGCACGGAATATCATCAAAAATCTGTTGTTTCCGTAGTTTTGAAGCACGCCGCCGTTTTGTTCGACATGACGGCGCAATATTTTTTCGACAGAGTCGAACGCGCTCGTGTACGTTCCCTTCACATATTGTGAAAGTTCGTCGATGTTGTCTATAACGGCGCACGCGATGACCGTGTCGTCCTGTTCTATCTTCATATAAAGCGATTTGAGCTCGGTTATGTCGGTGAAAAGCGCCATGTAATAGTGCTTGCCGCCAAGCTCGATGTCAAATCCCTTTGCGATGTATGTTTCCTCAACGCTTCCCGCTGCGACGACCTCGGAGTTGAAATGCACTTCGACGCCGAATTTCTCGTCCTCTTTGATTATGCGTTCTATCGTCGCGTCGCAGATATTGTCGATATACTTTCCGTACAGGACGCCGCGCGAATTGAATTTCGACGAAAGTGCCGTATTATACCAGATGACTCTGCCGTTGTCTGAGCATATTACGACCGGCATATACAATTTCTGTATAAACGACAGCGTTATGTTTCCGAATACCGATTCGTTGACCTCAAGCCGCCTCGAATTTTTCACCATATTCACTATCCAAATTACGACAAACACGGCGACGACCGCGGCGTAAAATATCACCGCCGCCGTCAGCACCGTCTTCGGATCGACACCGAATGACACCGATATCAGCGTCGCCGCTATCGATATAAGACCGAGACAGCCGAGTATCACCGCCGAAACGGTGCCGCCCGACATTTTTGGTTTTTTGTTTTTTTCAGACATTTGATATTCCTTTCATACTTTATGTCTCATTGCTCTTTTCCGTATTTTTTAAAGCGATAGTACGATATCATATCCCACGCGCCCTCAAGCGCCAGGAACAACGCCGCGTACACGGGTCCGTATACGATGGGGTTGAGCAATACGAGGATCACGATTATCACAACGGTGACGATAGCGCGGCGCTTGAACATCGGCGTGCGGAATTTGCTTATCAGTCCGCGAATGCCGCATATAAACATCGGCGGAACGAGAATAATCGTGATATTCAGCGCGGCGTATTCGAGCACGTCGGCAAACATCGATAAGCCCGACGAAGACGCGGCGTACGCAAACGACGCGATGAGCGAGATCATAAAATACACGAATACCGACACCAAAAATACCCATGACGAGATCGCGCTCGGCACGATAAGCCATTTTCCGCCCGGGATGGCGAGTTCCGTCTTTGAAACACGGCTCGCCAGAGTGAAAAACGCCGTTGATATATACGAAAAAATGTTGAGCAGAGTTATTACTATGGCGGGTGAAATCACCTTTGCCGTAAAGACGGCTTCTTTCGCCAATGTCGACAAAAATTCCTCTTTCGTATAGGAGGAGAAGTTTATCTGTCCGAGTATCGAGTCGTCAAGATACTCATTATAGATATTTACGATCCCGGTCTCGATCGTATCGAAAAACTCGTTGAACGAGTTCACAACGGCGCTCGCCGCGAGCGTGCCGTTCGCCATATAAAACTCTATCGCCGCCGCGGCAAGCACGACGAAAAATACGATAGCGTCGCATTTTATTATCGCGCCCGTCCGTTCGCCGCGCGCTTTTGCCGAGTACGCTATCGAAATGCCCGCCAAAAACGGCGCGAACGAGATAACGGCGAGCGGAACGCTTCCGCTCAGCACGAATGCGCAAAGCACCGCCGCGGGTATCACGACAAGATATGTTTTTGACGGCGACAGCATCGACGCGATGGCATAGCACCCTGCGCATGCGCACATCAAAACGACGGAAATAATGAAAAGATTCGCCGCCAACGACGACAGTACCGAAAGCAAAAATGCCGCCGCGCAAAGATATATTGTTTTTTTAGTGTTTTGTTTCATTTATATTACCGTGAAATTATGATTTGTTGTTTTTAATGCTTTCTTCTATTCTTTTGTTGAACTCCTCCGCCGTGTTGTAGCCCATCTTCTTCTGTCTGTTGTTCATTGCCGCTATCTCGATTATGATCGCAAGGTTCCGCCCCGGGCGCACGGGGATCGTCGTCGTAGTGATGTCGAGTCCGAGTATCGTCGTCGTCTCCGTTTCAAGTCCCATGCGGTCGTACGTCTTGTTCTTGTCCCATTGCTCGAGCTTGATTATCATATCTATCTTTTCGGTGTCTTTGACGGCGCCCATACCGAATATGCGGCGCACATCGACGATGCCGATGCCGCGAAGCTCTACAAAATGCTTGATTATCGGCGGCGCGGAGCCGACGAGCGTCTTTTCGGACACTCTCTTTATCTCGACGGCGTCGTCGGCGATGAGCCTGTGGCCGCGTTTGACAAGCTCGATGGCCGTCTCGCTCTTGCCTATGCCGCTGTCGCCGAGCATCAGCACGCCTTCGCCGTACACTTCGACAAGCACGCCGTGCCGCGTTATGCGCGGAGCGAGGCTGACGGTCAGAAAGGCAATGAGCGCCGACTGAAAGCGCGACGTCGTTACGTCGGTCCTGTAAAGCGGTATCTTATACTTTATGCTCGCAGACAGTATTTCGTCAAACACAGGCAGCGCCGATGTTATTATTATCGCCGGCGGTTTTTGAGCGCCGAGCTTTTCCAGCCTGTAAAGGCGGTCTTCCGACGAAAGCTGTGAAAGATACTGGTGCTCGGCTCTGCCGATCAGCTGTATCCTTCTCTTGTCAAAGCAATCGAAAAATCCCGACAGCGGCAGTCCCGGTCGGTTGACGTCGGCGCAAGATATCACCCTATTTAAAATATCTTCGGGCTCAAACAGTGTTTCGAGTTTGAATTCTTTGACGATTTCCCTTGTCGCAACGCTGTATTCCTCATACGATTCGTTTAAAAATTCGTCCATTGTATCCCTCCAGACGCTTTCAACAATATAATTATACATATTTATTTTACCACAAAAATTCGGATTTTTCAACCGATATTTTGTACTTTTACAAAAAATATCCGAAAATAATTGAAATAAGATAAAATTTTATTTTATATGCTTGACACTTCTTTGCGAAATAATTATAATTAGGCATAGATATAGTTTTACTTTTTTCGGAGAAACGTATGAAAAAATATTATAATATTGGCGTCGACCTCGGCGGAACGAATATAGCGATCGGTATAACCGATGAAAATTACAAAATACTTGTAAAAGGCTCCGTGCCGACGCTCGCAAAGCGCGGCGGCGAGGCGATAACCGCCGACATGGCGGCGCTTGCCGAAAAGCTCTGCGGTGAGATAGGAATATCGTTTTCGGATATATCGTCGGCGGGCATAGCCGCGCCGGGAACGGTAAATCCCGAGACGAAAATAATAGAATATTCGAACAACATAAAATTCCTGAATTTCCCGATAGCCGATGAGTTTTCATCTCGCACGGGCATCCCGAAGGACAAAATAGCCGTCGGCAACGACGCAAATCTCGCGGCGCTCGGCGAATACGTGGCGGGAGCCGCAAAGGGCTCGCATTCCGCCGTGATGATAACGCTCGGCACAGGCGTCGGCGGCGGCGTCATAACGGACGGAAAGATCCTGACCGGTCATAAATTCGGCGGCGCCGAGCTCGGTCACACGGTCATCGAATACGGCGGCAGGCAGTGCACGTGCGGCAGACGCGGTTGCTTTGAGGCGTATTGCTCCGCGACGGCTCTCGTCGCTATGACAAGGGAAAAATTCGAGCAGACGAGCGGCACTCTCATGCACAAAATGTGCGGCGGCGACATAAGCAAGGTCGGCGGCAAGACTGCGTTTGCGGCAATGAAAAACGGCGACGCCGCGGGCGCGGAGGTCGTAGACAAGTACATAGGCTATCTCGCCTGCGGGATAGCAAATCTCATAAATATCTTTCAGCCCGAAACGTTCCTTATAGGCGGAGGCGTCTGCAACGAGGGCGACAATCTCTTAAAACCGCTTATGAAGCTCATAGAGCCGCAGGTATACGGATCGCTGAAAACGACCGTTGCAATAGCGATGCTCGGCAACGACGCCGGCATCATCGGCGCGGCGGCGGCGTCGGCGGCGGAATAAACTCTGCGAAAAGCAGACAAAATCCATTTTATGAAAGGATGTTATTTATGACGCGGAAAAGATCACGGCTCGTGCTTTGGATATGCGTAGAGATCGTCTTTATCGCTTTGCTCCTCGTCGGATCGAAATACGACTTCAATATATCCGTCATTTTATCCGGCATGGCTCAACGAAAAGACGACGGCGTTTTAACGCTTGAAGTCGCGACGTGGGCAAAAATTATCGAAGCGTTTTTTGAGTGGCCCGCGCTGTTTTTCGGCGCGTTCTGTCTTTGCGTCATCTCGTATAACCTCAGAAAAAAGGCGAACGACACGAAAGTGTTATTATCGGTCATCGCTCTCGATATTTTGCTCGTCGCGCTGATGTTCTTCGGCTGGCAAACGACGTTTAAAGATATTTTGCAAAGCGTCGGCACAGTGCATTACGTCATTATGGTGCTGCTGTCGTTGTTCTTCGCCGTGATGATCAAGATCATCGTCGAAAAGCTGCCGAAAAAGACGTTGACTCAAATGCTTCTCCCCGCTCTCGTGACTGCGGCGGCTCTGCTGGCGATCTTCCTCGGCATCGAACTGATAAAACTCGTCTGGGGACGCGTGCGGCTCAGAGAGATCGCGGCGGCGAACGACATCACGCTGTTCACGAGCTGGTTCGTTCCGAACTGGTTCTCAGGCTCAAAATCGTTCCCGTCGGGACACGCCGCAAACATCACGTCCATGCTCCTGATACTGATATGGCTCAAACCGACGACATCGGAAAAAAAGCGCAATATAATTTGCGCGGCGATCCTTACCGTGACGGTGTTCGTCGCCTTCTCGCGCATCTGCGCCGGCGCGCACTATCTGACCGACACTCTGTTCGGATTTATCATCTCGTTCATCATAGTGCAGATAACGATAGTCAAATATGAAAAGTCCGTTTACGGCGGCAGTTATCCGTCGTTATCCGAAACGACGGCAGACGGCGGCAAGCGCAAAACGCCTCGGGAAAAGCAGTTGGCTGTAAAAAAAGTGTCGCCTGCGGCGGACATACTCTATTCAAATGATAATGAGAACGAGTGGACGTATCAGTCGTCGTACAAAACAATGTACGACACCGCTCCCGGGAAGCGCGCCACGCTCCCCGCGAGAGAAGCGCAGCCGATACGCCCGATAAGACAGACGTCGTTCTCTCTCGAAGAGGCGCTCGCGGAGCAGGCGGCAAGAGAGGCGACGCTCGCAGCGCAAGCCGACGAGGAGGCAAAAAAGCTCGAGGAAGGACTTAAACTCGCGTCGACCGGCGAGATACGCAAGCTCGCCGACATATCGGTCCCCATCGTGCCCAAGCAGGAACCTAAAAAAGCAAATCCCAAGCCGAAAAAGAAAAAATCGACGGGCAAGAAAAAAGCGGCCTCGCCGCAAAGCGGTTTGGCCGTTCAGATGCATTTTAAATATGATAATGAAAACAAGACGTTGACGTCGGATATTTCCGACGACTGAGCGTTATAATCCGAAATATTTCAATATTCCGTTATACATACCCTCGGCGAACAGCCGGGGGTTGCTGTTCATAAGCGCGGCGTCGCCGGCGTTTGTGATAAATCCCGCCTCGATGAGAACGGCGGGCATCGCCGTAGCGCGCAGGACATACAGCGTCGGACGCGCCGTGACGCCTCTGTTTTGAAGTCCCGTTGCGTCTGTCAGTCCTTCGAGTATATCGACTGCAAACGGATACCCCGCGGACGACATGCTGTACACGAACGCCTCGCTCCCCGACGCGCTTGCGATATCGGACGCGTTGGCGTGGATACTTATAAAATAGTCCGCCGGCCACGAGTTCGCCGCGCGCACGCGCGCCGACAGGCTCGACGCTATGCTCGTGCCGAGGATCTCCGTCGGGGAATTGCGCGAGAGGCGCGCTTCGAAATTCGGATTCGCATTAAGGAGCGCCGCCAGTTCTGCGCCTATGTTATATACGAGATCCTGCTCGCGTAATCCGTTTCCTTCGGCTCCCGCGTTCGGATTTTGCGGGTTGTGTCCCTGATCTATGAATATTTTTATCGCCATTTTATCTGCTCCGTTTTCGTTATTGTATTACGATAATATGCAAAACAAGAAAAAAAGATACCGCGGCGGCGCTGACCTCGCCGACAATGCGGAGCAAAAAATACGGGAGACGAAAATAAATCGGGGATTTTTTTGATATTTTCCAAAAAATATGTTCCATTTTTATATTTTTGTGGTAAAATCCTATGTGTAAAAATTTA
Organism: uncultured Clostridia bacterium; assembly: GCA_905235755.1. GTDB lineage: Bacteria > Bacillota > Clostridia > Oscillospirales > CAG-272 > RGIG6816. Next base: position 1,591 of record CAJONA010000003.1, on the reverse strand, counting down.
TTAAAAAGGAGACAAAAAATGACAAAGATCGATATTTTCTCGGGCTTTCTCGGTTCGGGAAAAACAACGCTCATAAAAAAACTGATAAAAGAAGCGTTCGCGGGCGAAAAGCTCGTGCTTATAGAAAACGAATTCGGCGAGATCGGCGTCGACGGCGGCTTTATGAAAGAAGTCGGCATCGAGGTCACTGAGATGAGCCAGGGCTGCATCTGTTGCTCTCTCGTCGGCGATTTCGGGCGCGCTTTGAAAAAGGTCATCGCCGAGTATGCGCCCGAACGCATACTTATCGAGCCCTCGGGCGTCGGCAAGCTGTCCGACGTCATACGCGCCGTTCAAAATCTCGACGACAGCGAGATAGTTTTAAACAGCTTTACTACCGTCGTCGACGCGAAGCGCTGCAAGATGTATATGAAAAATTTCGGCGAATTTTTCCTTGATCAGGTCGAGCATGCCAATTCGGTCATACTGAGCCGCACACAGGAAATGAGCGACGAAAAGGTCGAAGAAGCGGTAAATTTGCTCCGCGAACACAACGGCAACGCGACGTTCATCACAACTCCCTGGGACGAGCTCGACGGGAAGGATATCCTCAAAGCCATGGAGCACAAAACGACGCTCGAAACGGAGCTTGAGCTTCTCGCGGCTGAGGACGAACACGAACATCATCACCACCACGACGACGATGACGATGACGATGATGAGCACGAGCATCACCATCACCACCATCACGACGAGTGATCGGTCGGGAACAAAAATCAAAATTATTCCGACCCCGAACAGGGGTCGGAAATCTCCTATTTTCTACTTTTCACATATATTTTGAGTATATTTCGTATCCGTAGATTTTCTTGCAGTTATGCAATCATAAGACGAAAAATAACGATAGATTCGTAGACAAAACGGTATATTTTTACTAACATTATCCTAATTAGGATAATATTATTACAAAAGTATAATAACGCCGACCCCTGTCTTCAATCCAGTGTGCTGAGGTACCGGCGTATGCATGGGCACTTGGCCTGAAGACAGTGATAACATGTTAGACAAGAGGACAATCTCCACTATTGTGGTGGTCATTGCGATCATCGTATCGATGGGTGCGGTGATAGTTTATGACAACTCCCTGCAGGATTCAGAGGAGGTCACCGCTTACAACGTGGTCGCAAGGGTGAACAACGAAGGTTCAGGAATCTACATAGATTCTGACGTTCTGTCGAGCAAAGGAGGGGTTTCAGCCTTCTTCAACGATGACTGGTCCGTCGATGCGTCCAAAGCAGCGAAATGGGGCGGCCTGATAGTCGGTACGCCCGGTGCGGCGACGATCCAGCACGTCCAGATGAATACCCTGGCCGATGAGATGGGTCTGAAATTCACTCTATATGAGGCGGGACAGACCCTTAGAACAGATGCATTATACTACATCACTGGAATCAACAATGCTACCATCGCCCTGAGCGGCACATACAACATCGATCTCGGTATCCTTTGGGAACCCCAGTTCTCTGCCATAGTCGAGTCCGTCGGCAGCCATTTTGTCACCCTTGTCTCCAAGAACGGTATCATCAAGAAGACGGAGCTTGAAGCATATAAG
>CAJONA010000002.1 GCA_905235755.1 uncultured Clostridia bacterium | reverse complement strand
TGACGCCGAGTTCGCTCGACAGGCGATTTTCCGTTATCTGTTCGCCCGCCTTGTACTCACCGGAAAGGATCTTATCCTCGATGGCGGAATAGACGCGTTGATCGAGAGTCGAAACATCCTTCATAGCTTATATCTCCTTTATAAATCTGCCCGGTGCAAAACGCTCTATCATATCTTCGAGTTCGTCATCGCTGATGACTGTCGTTCTGCCTTCGGCGTACATATCGTCGATAGCTTCCTTTATTTTAACGCAAAGTTCGTCGTTTTTCGATATCATCGTTTCGGGCGTCAGGGAATAACGGTCGTTTATCCAAAAGGCGATCCCCGCAAGTCCCGACGTGTTCGAAACAGCCACGGAAGCGGGACGGTTGAGTATCGCGCCCGTGTCGAATATGTTGTATATCTCCTCATCTTTTATCATGCCGTCGGCGTGAATGCCTGCGCGTGTGACATTGAAGTTGTCGCCGACGAACGGCGTCATCTCGGGTATTTTGTAACCGAGATCGCGCTTGTAATAATCGGCTATTTCCGTTATCACTTCGGGATGCATTCCGTCAAACGAGCCGCGAAAGCTCGCGTATTCTATGACCATTGCTTCAAGCGGCACGTTGCCCGTGCGCTCGCCTATGCCGAGCAGTGAGCAGTTGACGGCCGACGCGCCGTACAGCCAAGCTGCGCTGGCATTGACTACGCTCTTGTAAAAGTCGTTGTGACCGTGCCATTCGAGCATTTCGGACGGGACCGACGCGTAGTGATGCAGACCGTAGACGATCCCCGGCACGCTTCGCGGAAGCGCGACGCCCGAATACGGCACGCCGTAGCCCATCGTGTCGCACATCCTTATTTTTATCGGTATGCCCGATTCTTCGGACAATTCCGTAAGCTCGTTGACGAACGGCACGACAAAGCCGTAAAAATCGGCTCTCGTCAGGTCTTCGAGGTGGCATCTCGGATGAAGCCCGGCTTCAAGCGCGTCCTTGACGATGCCGAGATAGTGATCGAGCGCCTGACGGCGCGTCATTTTCAGCTTTTTGAATATGTGATAATCGGAACACGATGTCAAAATGCCCGTTTCGCGTATTCCTATATCCTTGACAAGCTCGAAATCCTTTTTGCTTGAACGTATCCACGTCGTTATCTCGGGAAATTTCAGCCCGAGTTCCATACATTTATAAAGCGCGTCGCGGTCTTTTTTGCTGTAAACGAAAAACTCGCTCTGACGGATTATCCCGTTGTCGCCGCCGAGCTTTGAAAGCAGTTTATACAGATGGACTATCTGTTCCGGCGTATACGGCGCGCGCGACTGCTGACCGTCGCGGAACGTCGTGTCTGTTATCCATATATGCTCAGGCATGCTTATCGGCACGCGGCGGAAGTTGAACGGTATCTTCGGCACGTCGGTGTAGGGAAATATGTCGCGGTAAAGGTTCGGTTCTTCAACGTCCTGAAGCGCATATTTATACTGCGAAAGCTCGAGAAGATTGCTTTGTGTGCTTAGTGAAAGCATATTTTCCTCCTTTTTGTATGATTGTATACAATTATACAATATTATACACACACGGACGGTTTTTGTCAAGCGAAAATGCGAAAATTATTTGCAATTATTTGATATTTATGTTATACTGATTAAAACGTTTTTTTGGCGAGGGAAAAATGACATATAAATACGTTGCGACGTGCCTTTTCGGGCTTGAACGTCTGCTCGATGAAGAAATAGACGCGCTGGGGTACAAACGATTGTATACGATAGACGGCAGGACCGTTTTTGAAGGCGACGAGTCCGCCGCCGCAAGATGCAACATCGGACTGCGCTATGCGGAGCGCGTATTCATACTCGTCGGCGAGTGTCATGCGGAGAGCTTCGAGCAGCTTTTCGAGGGGACAAGGTCGCTCCCGTGGGAGGAATACATCGGCGAGCGCGACGCTTTTCCCGTCAGCGGACATTCGATAAAAAGCGCGCTTTTCTCCATACCCGACTGCCAGAAAATAGTAAAAAAAGCAGTCGTGGAGCGGCTGAAAACGAAATACCGCAGCTCGTGGTTTGCTGAGGACGGCAAAAAATATCAAATAGAGTTTTTCATACTTAAAAACGAGGTCATGCTGATGATAGACACGTCGGGCGCGGCGCTGCATAAGCGCGGCTATCGCCCCGGAACGCTTGAAGCGCCGCTTCGTGAGACGCTGGCGGCGGCGCTGGCGACTGTCGCCCGTCCGCGCGAAGACGTACTGTTTTGGGATCCGTTCTGCGGATCGGGCACTATCGCCATCGAGGCGGCGATGATCATGACAAATCGCGCGCCGGGACTTTTAAGAAAATTCGACGGTGAAAACTTCGACTTTATCGACAAAAAAGTATGGGAAAATGCACGCGACGAGGCGAAAAGCGCGATAAAAGAGACGAAATTCGAAGCGTACGCCTCCGATATAAACCCCGAATGCGTCGCATATGCAAAGGAATGCGTCAAGAGAGCGGGCGTTGCGGCGAACGTGAAAGCGTTTGAGCGCGATGCGCTCAAAATCACGACGGGCGGCAGGCGCGGCACGATAGTGTGCAATCCGCCGTACGGCGAAAGAATGTTTACCATGGCCGAGACCGAGGAGCTTTACAGAAAAATGGGCGCACATTTTCGCACGCTCGAGCCGTGGCAGATATACGTCATAACGTCGCACGAGGGCTTTGAACGTCTGTACGGCAGAAAAGCGGACAAAGTGCGCAAATTATATAACGGAATGATACCGTGTTATTACTATCAGTTCTTCAAAAGGAGAGACGGAAAATGATCTCACAAAGAATAAGACAGCTTGTTGATTACGCTCTTTCACACAAGCTCATAGAGAAAAGCGACGAAACGTGGGCGATAAATTCGCTTCTCGCCGTGCTTTGCGTCGACGAATACGAGGATAACGCCGCTCAGGCGGCGCCTCTCGAAGAAATACTCGGCGCGCTGTGCGACGAAGCGGAGAAAAAGGGAATTATCGACGGCGGAAATATCAGCCGCGACCTTTTTGACACGAAACTCATGGGCGCGCTGACGATGCGTCCGAGCGAGGTAATATCAAAGTTTGACGCGCTGTATAAAAAGTCGCCAAAAGAGGCGACCGACTGGTATTACGACTTTTCAAAAAGCACGGATTACATCAGAACATATCGCGTGGCGAAGGACTTAAAATGGATCTATCCCTGCGAATACGGCGACATCGACATAACGATAAACCTTTCAAAACCGGAAAAAGATCCGAAGTCGATAATTGCGATGAAAAACGCCGTCGACTCGTCGTATCCGAAATGCCAGCTTTGCCGCGAGGCGGAAGGATACGCCGGGAGGCTGAATTATCCCGCAAGAGAGAACCACCGCATCATACCGATAGAACTGGGCGGACAGGACTGGTTTTTGCAGTATTCGCCGTATGTTTACTACAACGAGCACTGTATCGCGCTCTCAAAGGAGCACACACCGATGAACGTGAACGCCGAAACCGTGCGCCGCGCGCTCGATTTTGTCGATATTTTTCCGCATTATTTCATCGGATCGAACGCGGGGCTGCCTATCGTCGGAGGTTCGATACTCGCGCACGAGCATATGCAGGGCGGCAACTATGAATTTGCCATGACGAAAGCGCCGGTGCGCCGATATGTCTATTTTGACGGCTTTGACGGCGTGAATGTCGGACTGCTCAAATGGCCGATGCCGGTTATCCGCATGCGCTCATCGTCGCGCGAAAAGCTCGAAGCGCTCTCGGCGATCATATTTGACACTTGGCGCGAGTACACCGACGAGTCGGCGTTCGTTTTTGCACGCACGGACGGCGCCGATCACAATGCGATAACGCCGATCGTGCGCCGCCGCGGCGCTGATTACGAGGTCGACCTCGTGCTCCGCAACAACATCACGACTGAGGAATGTCCGCTCGGATACTTCCACCCGCATAAAGATAAGCACAATATCAAAAAAGAGAACATAGGGCTGATCGAGGTGATGGGGCTCGCCGTTCTTCCGTCGAGACTAAAAACCGAGATGAGCGCGCTCGCTTCGGCGATAGTCGAGGGACGCGATCTGTCCGCCGATGAGCTGACGGCAAAGCACAAAGAATGGGCGGAACGCTTTATTGGCAATTACGATATAAATAAAGACAACGTCGACGGTATCTTAAAGCAAGAGATAGGCAAGACATTCGTCGAGGTGCTTGCCGACGCGGGCGTTTTCAAAGACACGCCCGAGGGCAACGCCGCGTTTGACAGATATGTGAAATTTGCAGGCGGAAAATGAAAACGACGCGAACATTCCCGCTTGCAGCGGTGACGAAAAAAGCCGAGCGCTCGATAAAAAGCGGGCATCCGTGGGTGTATGACGCGGAGATCCTCTCATGTGCGAGCGACATCGAAAACGGCGCGATCGTCGACGTTTTCAGTGAAAACAAAAACACGTATCTCGGCACGGGATTTTACAGCGAAAAAAGCAAGATCCGCGTGCGTCTGCTTACAGACAACGCAAACGAAACGTTCTCCGACGCGTTTTTCGAGCGGCGCATAAAATATGCCGTCGAGTACAGAAAAACGGTGATGAAGGACGATTTTTCGTGTTGCCGTCTCGTTTTCGGCGAGGCGGACGGCATCCCGGGGCTGACAGTCGACAGGTACGGCGACATTCTCGTTTCGCAGGTGCTTTCATACGGCACCGAAATAAGGAAGGGCATTATTTATGCCGCGCTCATCAAAGTGCTGTCGGATATGGGCGAGAAAATATCCGGCATATATGAGCGAAACGACGTCGCTATCCGCAAGCTCGAAGGACTCGACGAATATAAGGGCTGGTACGGAAATGATCACCCCGACTCAACCAAAACGACGATAGTCGAAAACGGCATAAAATACGAGGTCGATTTTGAAAACGGTCAAAAGACGGGCTTTTTCCTCGATCAAAAATACAACCGCGCGGCGATATCGCACATTGCGGCGGGGCGAAATGTACTCGATTGCTTTACGCATACGGGCTCTTTCGCGCTCAATGCCGCGCGCGGCGGCGCAAATCATGTGACCGCCGTCGATATATCGGAAACTGCGCTCGCACAGGCGAGGTCGAACGCCGATTTGAACGGGCTCAAGGATAAAATCGACTTTGTGTGCGCCGACGTTTTCGATCTTTTGTCGGGCGGCACCGATAAAAAATACGATTTTATAATCCTCGATCCGCCGGCATTTACAAAAAGCAGAAAAACAGTCGGCAACGCCGAGCGCGGCTACAAGGAGATCAATTACAGGGCGATGACGCTTTTGCCGCGCGGCGGATATCTTGCCACGTGTTCGTGTTCGCATTTTATGAAAGAAGAGATTTTCGAAAAAATGCTTCACGACGCGGCGCACGACGCCAAGGTACAGCTCAAACAAGTGGAGCAGCGCAGGCAGTCTCCCGATCATCCGATACTTTGGAACGTCCCGGAAACCGATTATCTGAAATTCTATATCTTTCAAGTCATATAAAAAAGAGCCGCGAGCGGCTCTTTTTTACATTATTGTTTATAATTTTCCGGATGTAAATAAGAACCTCTTGCCGGTTCTTTATATTCGTAATACACTCCATCCAAATAGTATCCATTGCATTCTATTGTATTATACAAATACCCATCTTCTGAAAAATATGTTTCGTTATCTTCAGAACAGTTCCAATAGAAATAAACCATATAAAATATCAATCTTCCGTCATCGGTACGTTTATAGAAATCACCGCCGCAATATGTGTCAACTCTATTGATATTTTTTCCTATATTCAATGTCAAGGCAAATACTCTTGTTTCATCCACATCGTCATATATACCTCGGTACGGATTCACAATGTCATCGCCGCATGCAATATATTTACATCCAATATCAGTAGCAGATATATGCGTAACGTGCTTTCCGTCATGCTCATCCGGGATATTAACCTCGGCAGATTCGCCGGATGCATCAAATTTAATGCTCAAAATATCTCCGTAGCAATCATATCCAACTCCGTATTCGTCATATGTCACCACTCTTTCCGGCACGCACGACGTCAGCGCAAAGCAGACACCTAAAGCCATACACAAACATAACAGTAAACCGATTATTCTCTTCATAATACGCGTCCTTTTTCCCCTGACTTGATTTATACTATATTATTATACTATGGCTATTTGCTTTTGTCAAGTCAAATTTACATAAAAGCGCAAAAAAGAGCCGCTTTTGTTAAATAAACAAATTCATTTTATTATCTTTATAAGATATTATCATTGGTAAGCAAGAGGAAGTTTGTTAGATTTATAGTATAAAACCCCATCCTCGCTGTAATACCATTTATTCTCCTCATCGCAGTAAAAATATGGTTTTATAATGTACATTTTATATTCGCCGTTTTCTTGTTTTTTATATAATATACTGTGAATTGGCAGACTAATATTGCTCATTTGTTTACTTATATGCATGTATATTGTAAATATTGGAGTGTTCTCTAAAGATTCAGTTAAATCATGACTAATAAATCCTTCCCCAATAATTTTCCAATCACATGGAAAGTCCGGAGATAAGCTCATACTTGTATATCGTTCCGGTATTTCTATCTCATAATGATCTTCGGAAATATCAACCGGAATTCTAACCAAGCAAAAATCATTGTAACCTGAAATTTTTCTGTTTGCATCATATCTGATATACCCGATTCCGTTTTCGTCATATCGGATCATTTTCTCGCGTTCTTCGTCGCTGCGACGAAGGCACGACGTCAACGCCAAGCACAGACTGAAAATCGTACACAGACATAACAGTAAACTGATTATTCTTTTCATAATACGCATCCTTTTTCCTCTGACTTGATTTATACTATATTATACTATGGCCATTTGCTTTTGTCAAGTCAAATTTACATAAAAGCGCAAAAAAGAGCCGCTCGCGGCTCTTTTTTGCATTGAATACCGTTTATTCTTCCGTCTGCTCCGGCGATTTGCCGTCGCTTTCCGACGCGCTGGCGTCGTCGTTTTCAATTATTTCGGCGGGCGTCTCTGCCGTCGTCGGCTTTTTTTCATATATCGCCGACACTGCGATGAAGATCATCGCTCCGATGAGCGCCGCTTCAAGCGCGTCGGAGAGCAAAAATCCGCCATTTTTCAAAACATATATCAGTCGTGCCGTAATGTATGATATACCAAGAATCAGCGCGGCGGCTGACGACAGCGCTTTCAGAACGGAATATTTTTTACCGAGCAGCTCTCTGACGTATGCCAGAAAGAACAGGAGGACAGCCGCGAGCACGAGCGAAAGCAACGTGCGAATGAAATTCGTATATGTGAAATCGGAGTTGAAATATGACGACGCGATGGCGAATATCGCCCAAAGCGGAAGCGATAACGAAAAATATTCCGCGCGATCGTTTTTCCCGAGCGCCTTAAAACAAAAGTGAGCGGCGGATGCGAACGCTGCAAATATGCACAGCCATGTCAGCACGATGAATATTCTCGATCCGGCACTCGGTCGGTTTGTCAGCATCAGCACTGCGGACGCCACGCCGGAAAAAGCAAAAATCGCGGCGGTTACCGTATAGATCGCTTTCGGGAATTTTACCGACTTTGACGTGCTTTTTCTCGGCAATACCGCTATCACAGCCGCCAAAGCCACGGAGAACGCAAGAAAGATCTTAAATGGCAACAGCGCCGAGTTCGATGCGTTGAATGCGTTTGTCGAGGCGTCGTAATACTTGTCCATAAGTGTATACAGCCATATCCCCTCTCCTGCGCCGAGCAAAACCGTCCAAATGACATATATTAAAAGCATCGTCCTGTTTTTCATATAAATTTTCCTTTTTTTCAATTATTGTATTTTACATTATAATATATCGGCGTTTCTTTTTCAAGTGGATTTTAATGCATTCTTGACAAAATACGGCGTGCGTGATATAATTAAAGCGTATATTTTATCTCTTATAGGAGCAAGACATGAAAAAAATCATTCTTACGGGCGACAGACCGACAGGGCGGCTTCATATAGGTCATTACGTCGGCTCGCTTATGCGCCGAGTCGAGCTTCAGAACTCGGGCGAATACGACAAGACATTTATAATGATAGCCGACGCACAGGCGTTGACCGACAACATAGATAACCCCGAGAAAGTGCGGCAGAACATTATCGAGGTCGCGCTCGACTACCTCTCGTGCGGGATCGATCCGTCAAAATCGACGATACTCATTCAGTCGCAGATATCCGAGCTGTGCGAGCTGTCTTTCTACTATATGGATCTTGTGACAGTGTCGCGCTTGCAGCGCAACCCGACTGTCAAGGCCGAAATACAGCTCCGCAATTTCGAAACGAGCTTGCCCGTTGGATTTTTCACGTATCCGATATCGCAGGCGGCAGACATCACCGCATTTAAAGCGACGACGGTACCGGTCGGCGAGGATCAGCTCCCGATGATAGAGCAGACGCGCGAGATAGTGCGCAAATTCAACGCATCGTATGCCGATGTGCTTGTCGAGCCGGATGCGCTCCTTCCGACGAGCGAAGCGGCAAAGCGTCTGCCGGGAACGGACGGCAAGGCGAAAATGTCAAAATCACTCGGCAACTGCATCTATCTTTCCGATACTGCCGACGAGGTGCGCCAAAAGGTGATGAGTATGTATACCGATCCGACGCATATCGCGCTCAGCGATCCGGGGCATCTCGAGGGTAACGCCGTGTTCACGTATCTCGACGCCTTCTCAAAGCCGGAGCATTTTGAAAGATATCTGCCGGATTATGCAAATCTTGACGAGCTCAAAGCGCATTATACGCGCGGAGGACTGGGCGACGTGAAAGTCAAGAAATTCCTGAACAATATCATGCAGGAGACGCTCGAACCGATCCGCGCGCGCCGCAAAGAATACGAGCAGGACATTCCCGAGGTATACAACATCCTCAAAAAGGGAAGCGATGCGGCGAGAGAGGTCGCGGCAAAGACGCTTTCGGAGGTCAAATCGGCGATGAAGATAGATTACTTCTCCGACGCCGAGCTTATCAAAACTCAGTCGGAAAAATATAAAAAACAATAAAAATAAATAAAGCGCCGCATGCTGCTGCGGCGCTTTATTTTATCCCTCAAATTCGGCGGCGACGTCTTTAAGAAGCTCGCGTATCTTCAAATGCTGCGGGCAAATATTCTCGCATTGACCGCAGCCAAGGCAATCCGACGCTTTTTTGCCGTCGCGTGTGCGCATTTCGTAATGGTAAGACGCATTCCGGTTGTTGAACTGCCGCTTTGAATTGAGCAGCGAGAACACACTCGGAATTGGTATCTGCTTCGGGCAGACCTCCATGCAGTAGCGGCACGACGTGCATGGAATAAGGTCGCGGCTGCTTAACACTTCGACGACCTTTCGGACGACCGCCGTTTCTTTTTCATCGAGAGGCTTGAAGTTTTGCATATACGACGTGTTGTCGTCCATGTCGTGCATATTGCTCATGCCCGAAAGGACCATGAATATATTTTTAAATCCTGCCGCGAAGCGCACAGCGTATGACGCGTTGCTTCCGCCGCCTGCCTCGTCGAACACCGCTTGCGCGTCGTCGGGGAGGTTGATAAGTCTGCCGCCCTTTATCGGTTCCATGACTATCACGGGCTTGCCGTGCTTTTCGCAGACCTCGTAGCATTTGCGGCTCTCAACAGACGGATCTTCGTAATCTATGTAGTTGAACTGTATCTGAACGACTTCGACCTCGGGATGATCGCTCAGTATGCGATCGAGGACTGCGGCTTTATCGTGGAATGAAAGCCCGAAATGCTTTATCTTTCCCTCATCTTTTAATTTATATGCCGTCTCGTATGCGTTGAGTTTTTGATATTTTTCATAGCTTTTTGCGTCCTGCGCGTGCATAAGATAAAAGTCGAAATAATCGACGCCGCACGCTTCGAGCTGACTGTCGAACAACGGACGGATCTCTTCCGTCGTTTGGAAAAAGTGCGACGACAGCTTGTTTGTAAGCACGTATTTGTCGCGCGGATAGCGGCTTGTCAAGCAATCGCGGAGCGCAAGCTCGCTCTTGCCGTCAAGATAACCGTGAGCCGTGTCAAAATAGTTGAAGCCGCGCTCGATGAACGCGTCGACCATTTTGCACATCTCGTTTTTATCGACTTCATTGTCCTTCATAGGCAATCGCATACATCCGAAGCCGAGCTTTTTGTTCACACCTTCAAAAAAGTTTTCCATATTATGTCCTTTTTATATAATAATTTTTTGATTGCATCTCTGCTTTTTTACGACCACAGCGCCCAAACCAAAAAATATCCGGTTATCATAGCTGCGAGCGTTATCGGCACGCCGTATTTCATAAATTCTTTTGTCTTGACTTCGTAGCCCTCTTTTCTCAAAATGCCGATGCCCGCTATATTTGCGGACGCGCCTATCGGAGTGAGATTGCCGCCGAGCGTCGCTCCGACGAGCAGTCCGTAGTAGAGGAGCTTCGGATCGACCGTGCTGCCCGATGCGGTCAGCGCGTTGGCTATAACAGCGACAACGGGGAGCATCGTCGCAGTGTAGGGGATGTTATCGACGAATGCGGAGATTATCACAGAGAACCATACGATTATCGTGTACACAAGGAACACAGAGCCGTTTTCGCCGCCTGCTTTTGCAATAAGCGAGCCGAGCCAGTCGATAACGCCCGCCTTCGTGATCCCGCCGATAACTATGAACAATCCGGCGAGAAGCACGATCGTGTAATAATCTATCTGCGATAAGACATTTTTCAGTGAGCCGAAATTTTTGTCCTTTATTACCTGATGAACGATGCATACGACGAAGAAGAACATGCAGATCATTCCGTTTGTCGCGTCGGGCTTATAGAACTGTCCCGCCTCGGCGTTTGACTGATACGGTATGAAAGACACGGCGATAAGCGAAAGTATCGTCAAAACGAGGATCACCGTAGGGAATTTATCCTTGACTTCGGTATGATCGTTGATCGAAATTTTTTGTTTTTGCATGCGGAAAAGCCACGCTATCACAAGCGTGCTCGCTATCGCGCCGAGTTCGACGACAAAGAACATACCGAGCCTGCCGTCGTCCCAGAAAAAGTCGGAGAAGTCAAGATTTGCCGCTTTGCCGAGAAGGATAGACGTCGTGTCGCCGACAAGCGTCGCCGCGCCTTGCAAATTCGACGCTATCGAAATGCAGATTATACTCGGCACGGGCGAGATGTTCAGCTTCTTGCAGAAAGAGAGCGCGATCGGCGCCACCATCAGCACCGTCGCAACGTTGTCGATAAAAGCCGATATTATTCCGGCAAAAAGCGAGATGACTATAACGGCCGCCCGCACGTCCGAAACGCGCGATATAAGCGCGTCTGAAATGCGTTGAGGCATCTGCGATTCGATGAAAAAGTAAACGATGCCCATTATTCCCGTCATCATCATAAGCACGTTCCAGTCGATCTCTGCGAACGCTTCGAGGGGAGTGTACGAAAAGCCGTCGATTACAGCCGTGCTTCCGAGAATGACGAAAATAAGTGCGGAAGCGACCGCGACGTGCGGTCTGATTTTTTGAAAAGCGAGCATAAATACATACGTCGCCGCGAAAATTATAAGTGAAATTATTGTTGCCTGAGTCATGAAAACACCTGTGTTTTATGTCTGCGGCGCGTTCACCGCGGAAAAATTCGAATTAAGAATGCTTTTTACTATATGAATAGTACAGAAAATCGCAATTATGACTGTAATTATGATTTGCGGCGCATTCAGCATATTTCCGCCGCCGAGGCGCGGAACGATCTGCCCGCAAAAATTGTATATCGCGTGTACGGCGGTGCAAAGCCATACGCTTTTTGTTTTGAAAAGCACATAAGCGCACATCGCGCCGACGAGCGTTGAGTAACCGACTTGAAGCAGTACGCCGCCGACATTTTTAGAGTCAATAAGATTTACCAAGTGAAAAAGTCCGAATATCACAGAAGAAATTATGATCGCTTTAAACACTTGACGACGGCTGCCGCATTTTTGCATAAGCGTTGAAAACAGCACTCCGCGAAACGCGAGTTCCTCAAATGATGCGACGAATATGCATTCGAGCGCGAAAAATATTATCTCCGCCGCCGTGCCGTCGATGTGAGCGTCTCCGAGGATCAGCGCGACATACGGCAGATTGTTTATCGCCACGACAAAGCAGGGAAGCGCGCACAGCGCCGACTTGCCGAACATATATTTTATCTTTAAAACGTCGTATTCAAGGTAAACGATCATTATCAAGAACAGTATCGTGCCGATCAGCCGCGTCAAAATGATAAAAAACGAATCGTTCAGCGAGCTGCTTTCAAAAGGCGCGGGACGAAATATATCGATAACTATGAGCAGTGCGACGGATATGACAACCATCGCCATGCAGAACTTTTTGCTGATCTTAATCATTTTGCGCCGCCCTTTTTGCGTATACGCACCGCTGAATCAAGAACAGCACGACCGATCCTATCACAAACAATACGGCGATTATCTGCGAGGGGGTGAGAAACGGCAAAAATGACGTTCCTCTGTCATCGGCTCTTATAAATTCGATAAAGAACCGCCAAACGCCGTACGAAGCGAGATATATACACATCGTGTATTTTTTGTGTTTAATAAGGAAGATGATATTAAAAACGGCGAGAGCGGCGAGGAAGATCGCCTCAAACAGCTGCGTCGGCACGACCTTGTAGCCGAGATTTTGCATATAAATTCCGATAAACGAGTCCGTCTTGTGTCCGTAGCAACAGCCCGCCATCAGACATCCGATCCTTCCGAGCGCGTGAGCGGCGGGGATCGCGCAAGCGGCGCAATCGGCTATCAACGAAGTCTTTGATATGTATGCTTTGTCGGCTTTTTTACCGAATATAAAATATATCGCCAAGAACGCCGCCGCGCCGCCGATAAGTCCTCCCGCAAACGTTGCGCCGGTTTCTTTATCGATTATGAACGCTCCGCGCTCCTCTATATTGTAAAGCGCTTGAACAAAAATCGACGAAAATATGCCGACGGTTATGGCGCAAACCGCGCAAATAAGCGTGAAGTTAAACAGCCGCGCGCTCATATGCAGCTTGTCCGCGGTAAATCTGTATACTATAAACGCAGTCAAAATGCCAAGCGCCAAAAATATCTCATAGAGGCCGATATCGCCGATTATCGCGTACGGATACATAAAAAACTCCATTTTATCAGAGAAACTTTGCCAATTTTACTCGGCAAAGTTTCTCATATTTTTATTATTTTAATTTGTTATCAGTCTTCTTTTTTCTTGAATACCATAACGCCCGCAATTGTCGCGCAAGCTATTACAGCCGCCGCGCCGATTCCGATAACCGAGCCGCAGCCGGATTTAGGTTCGGTTGTAGGCGATGTTGACTCGATCGTTGTAGATGTCGTCGACGTTGTTGATTGACTTGCTGTAGTTGTAGCCGGTTCTTCGCCTTCAACAGTAACAGTAAACGTTGTCGTGTATGTGCCGTCGGAGACTCTTACCGTCTTTGTTCCGGGCTCTGAAAGATCGGCTCTGAACGAAAGCAGCGAGTTGTCTATTACTCTCGGCTCTACGCCGGTGCCGTAATCGTATGCTACGACAAGACCTGTTGTATCGAGAGTATCCTCGGGCTGATATGACGTCTTGTCGGGATTGTTGACGACTGTAAGGCCGGTAGGAGTCTTAACTGTCGCGTTCGCCGTGCCTGTAACCTCGATATTATAAGCGGATACGGAGAGCGTAACGGATATCTGTATCGTTCCGAATGTGCTCGTGTCATATTCGGGATCGCCGAGCTGATCGGCAAATCCGGAATCCTCAAGAGAAGATTCTGTGCCGTCTGAGTATATGCAGGTTATTGTGAGATCGTCTTTTGTGATAGTGTCGTTATAATAAATATCCTTATCGAGATCTTCGACGGTTATCGAAACGATAGTCGTTACTGTGGCGGAATATGCCGCTGTCGAACCGTAGTAGTTGATCGTTACTATCTGTTCGCCGGGGTCTTTACCGCTGATAGTGAAATTCTTGAAAGTGGGAGTAACACCTTCAACCACCTCACCGTCTGTGTATGTGACTTTGATCGTCGTGCCGGAAACGAGGTCAGCCGTAAGTCCGTCTGCTACCTCGGATACGGTGTACGTCGTATCTTCGGGCAACTGTTCGATCTCTATCGAGTCTATGCCGATGACCTTTACGTTGTGTATGAGCGGAGTGGTCGTTGAGCCGTATTTGAGCGTTACAACTGCGGATTCGTTTGCAACCGTAAGATCGTATACTGCGCTGCAGTTTGTAATAATATCTGTCGAGCCGTCTTCGTATGTCGCTTTGATCTGGAGTCCCGTAAGATCGAGAGGTTCGCCTACGTGATAGACTGTCTTGTCGGGAGCGCTGACAAGTTCGATGTTTGTAACGCTGTCCTCGAGCGCTTCGATCTCGCTCTTGTATTCTGTGCAGAAGTCTTTCGAACCTATAACGATGTAGTCGATATCCATCTCGGCGCCTTTATATGCACCCTCGCCGTCTTCGGCGTCATATCCGAACGGGAATATTGCGAATGTACGAAGCATATTGCCCCAAGCATGACCTGTTCCGTTTCCGTCATGAGCCATAGCAGCGTTTAAGACCGCCATCGAGAATGTGTATACTTTCCATTCGTCGGAGTTGGATTCGATATCAACGTCGGTCGTCGATCTTGTCATGAAAGAGTTACCGCTGTTTGTGTTGGACGTTACGAAACCGAGAGTCATCTTCGATGCGGATGATCTGTTTCTTATTCTTATCGAAACGTATTCGGGATATCCTTTTGATTCTTCGCCGATCCGGAACAGTGTTTTGGAGTTATCAACCTCGAAGAAGATTCCGGCGTTTTCGTTTTCAACAAGAGATGTGAGCGTCAAAAATTCGCCGTCATCGCTGAGTTCCCAGTCGAGTTTTTTGTCGAGATATGAACGACCGAGCGTTGAGAGATAAACGTTTTCCTGGGACTCTTCAGCGATTCCGAGAATTCCGTCCACGTCCCAAACATAATCGCCGTCATAATCGGTGTATGTTTCCGTTTCGGGATCGTAGATTTTGTATATGTCGTCATCTTCGTTACACAACGAATAATACTCATTGCCGTCGACGTCTTTAAGTATCTTTCCAATATAACCGCTGCTCTCCCAAACGCCGCTTTCGTCATTATAAGTTGCCCACACGTTGTTATCGACTTTGAAGTCAAGTCCCGTGTAGCATTGAATGTCGTCGTCGTCCACACCGTTTTCGTTATAATCGACGCCTGTGTTATAGTAGGTGTAGGATCTCGGATACTCGCCTGCAAAAGCTCCTATCGAGAGCGCACACGCAATGAGCGTGAAGGCGAGCAATGTTGCCAAAACTTTTTTCATTTTCATAAGTGAAATTCCTTTCGTAAAAATATTTATTTTATAATTTTTTACATACGAATTATATCATACATTTTTATTGTTGTCAATAAAAAAACCTATTATTTATTTGCAACGGGCATAATAATTATGCAATAAATACAAAAAAACACAAAATTTTCACTTAAATCAGGTCGTCGAGCATCTTCACGCGGCGGACGTGGTGTTCGCCCATAAACGACGTTGAGAGAAACGTGTTCAAAATTTCCAGCGCATCATCATACGATATTATCCTTGCGCCGAGACAGAGCACATTTGCGTCGTTATGCAGTCTTGTCAGCCGCGACGATTCGACGTCGCCGCAAAGCGCGGCGCGTATGCCGTGGTGCTTGTTTGCCGCCATGCTCATTCCTATGCCCGTGCCGCATATAAGCACGCCGAATTTGCATTCGCCGCTCGACACGAGAGCGCAGACTTTTTCGGCATATACGGGATAGTCGACGCTGTCCGCCGTGTCCGTGCCGACATTGACGCATTCATATCCGTTTTGCGAAAGATATTCGATGAATTTTGCCTTATAAACATATCCCGCGTGGTCTGCGCCGAGCGCGATCTTGATCTTTTCCATTTTTTTCACCCCTGATTTGATAAGTTTCTTTCCGCCTGCGACGGTCTTAGATACGTCGGGAAGAGAAGCGCGTCGCAAAATTTCGCTTTTTCATCTTCGCTTGCCGCGACGTATTTTTCATAAGCTGCCGCCGCAACCGAATATGCCGTCGTTTCGACGAGCAGCTTCGGCGTCTTTATGCCGCTTTCGGCAAATTTTGATACGATATCGTATCCGTTTCCGACAAAATACGCGCCGCCGTAAGTTTTATCCGCGATCTTCGCAAACTCCGCCGCGTCGTAAACGTCGTCGTTCGTCAGGCGCCGAGGCACGCCGCTTTCCACTTTGAAAAATGCGCCGTATATTCTGTTTTGACGCGCGTCCATGACGGGCGCGACGACGGCGCCCTCGATGTCGATATTGTGCGCGAGCGCTTCGAGCGTCGAAACGCCGACGCATATTTTGTTTTTGCCGAATGCAAGCCCCTTTATCAGTGAAACGCCGATACGCACTCCCGTGAAAGATCCGGGCCCGACGGTGCAGGCGAACATATCGATGTCGTCGATATCGGTCTTGGCGTCTTTGAGCAGATTTTCTATCATCGGGAGCATCGCTTCGCTTTGGGTGAGTCCGACGTTTTGCGTGTACACGGCAAGAGGCCGAAGCGCGTCGCACAGCGCCGCGCTCGCCGTTTTTGCAGATGTGTCTATCGCGAGTATTTTCATCTTTTGTCCTCTATTGAGATCGTTCTTTTGTTTTCGTTTTCCGCGTCCGCGTCCTTTTTTATTTCGACATAAACGCTGTTTTCAGGTATATATTCGGCGATGTTCTCGCACCATTCCGCGACGCATACGCCTCTGTCATGATAGTCGAAAAATCCTGTCGCATACAGCGTTTCCTCGCCGTCGACGCGGTACATATCGAAGTGAAAGAGCGGCACGTCGCCGCGATATTCGTTGACTATCGTGTAAGTCGGGCTTTGAACTCTCGCGTCGGGACACAGATATCTCGCCATGCCGCGTACAAAAGCCGTTTTTCCGACGCCGAGATCGCCGAACATCGCGACAAAATCGCCTTTTTTCAGGGTTTTCGCAAGCTCATAACCGCAGTTTTCGGTCTCGCTTGACGAAAAAGTCGTCAAAGTTTTTTTCATATTTTGCGCCTCTCTCTCGCCAGCGTCGCTATACCGCTTGACAGCGCCGATACGAATACATCGACGTCGTCAAATGTGTTCTGTACGCCGAAGCTGACGCGTATCGACTCGCCCGCCTCTTTATCGGAAAGCCCGAATGAGCGAAGCGCGTTGCTGACGTGTCCGGTGTTCGACGAGCACGCCGATCCGCTCGACACGAACACGCCTTGACTCGAAAGATGATGCAGCATCGTCTCGCTGCGTATGCCGAAAACCGTTATGTTCACTATGTTTTCGGCGATTTTTGTCGATTTCGGAACATTTACTCTTATTCCTTCTACGCCGTTGAGCTTTTGCAAAAGATACGAGCGCAATGACGAAAATAGGCTTATATTTTCCTTTAAATTTTTGCTGTATTCCTCGGCAGCCGCGCCAAACGCGGCTATTCCGAGCGTGTTCTCGGTTCCCGAACGGTAACCGTGCTCTTGCCCGCCGCCGAAAATTATCGGCGCGAGCGCCCGCGTTTTTATAACGCGTTCGTTTATGTACAGCGCTCCGACGCCCTTCGGCGCGCCTATTTTATGTCCGCTTATGCTTATCATATCGGCGTCGAGCGAGGAAAGTGCGACATCTGTCTTTAAAAATCCCTGTACAGCGTCCGTGTGCACAAGGACGTCGGGCGAAGCGGCGCGCGCGAGACGCGCTATCTCGTTTATATCGTTGACAGCGCCCGTCTCGTTGTTGACGAGCATCGCCGACACGAGTATCACGCTGCCGTTCAGAGCGCTTTTATAAAATTCCATGTCAAAAACGCCGCCAGGCGACGGCACTTTTACAATATTATATCCGAGCGACGCGAGGTGAGCGGCACTGTTCAGCACGCAGTCGTGCTCGGCTTCGCCGATGATGACGGTTTTCCCCTTGTTGCGCGATTTCGCCGTCGCCGCGCCTATCAAAGCGAGATTTGCCGCTTCCGTGCCGCCGGATGTGAATATTATCTGCTCAGGCTTTGCGCGAACGCCTATGGCGGCGATTATTTTTTCACGCGCCGTATCGACTGCTTCTTCCGCTTTCACGCCGAGCGCGTGCAGGGAAGAAGGATTGCCGAAATTGCCGCCTGTCATTTCGTTTATCGCGCGCTTTGCGCCGTCGCAAAGCGGCGTCGTCGCGCTGTTGTCGAGATAATGGAGTGTCATTTGTTTTTCCGTTTAAAACGAGAATGCGTTTATCATTTGGTATACTTCGTCGAGATGCGTGTCATAACGGCTTTCAAGCGCCGTATATGTCAATGTGTAAATGTAGTATCCGACAGCCGTTACGACTTGCATATATTTATACGTCGTGTCGCCGACTTTTATCTTGTAAACGATCCTCGCCGCTGTCGATCCGCCGAGCGTGACGCCTGTTTCGGCGCGCTCCGCTGTCGGCACGAGGCTCTCGTTTTCGTTGTATTCGAAACCTATGAACGTGTCGCCGAGCGAGCCGATGTATTCGTCTATATAATCCGCGAACGACGCATAGCTTTTCGTGCTCGTCATCGTAATGACGGAGACGTTGCTCTTGTCCTCGGGATTGTACGCCGAAACATACCCCTGCGTTACGTCGATCGTCCATGTGTCCGGAACGTAGAATTTAAAGTCGATAAAATCGCTCTCGACTGCCTGCATCCCGCGCGGAACATCGGTCTCTTCGCCGCATGACACGACAGCCGTGAGCGCGGCGCATATTATCAAGATCGAGATGATTGCTTTCAATATTTTCATATCAAACCGTCCTTTATTTTCAAACTCAATTTATTCCGACTGAATTTAAATACAATATATCACAATATTGCGCGCGAGTCAATCATTTGACGGAATATTTTTTCAGTCCTTTGCGGAAAGCGGCGAGCGTATCGTCAGTTTCGTCGAGCCAATACGGGCGCGCTGCCGTTCCGTCGGTGTCATAGTCGGCCGAGCTGAACCACACCGCCGCTTTTATATTCTCAAAGTCGCCGATGTGTTCGAACATATTGTCGATCCATGCCGCTTTGTCGCCGCCGTAACTGCTCGATGCGAACTCGGTGATGATCCACGGGAAAGCGCCGAACGTCTCGCCGTATTCCGCCTCTATCTTGTCATAAATGACGTCGAACTCGCGCCATTCTTCTCCCCATTTCGTGTAGTAAGTGCCGTTGTTGTAGCCCGTAACGCCTATCATCTGCACGTATTCGTTGCCGGGATAGTAGTTTACGGCGTCGTTCCAGCACGAGGGCGGATAGCTTCTGTCGTGCGGGTTGAATATCCAAATGCAGTTATTTACGCCCTCTTCCTCAAAAATGCGATAAATAGTGCGCCAGACCGTAACGAACATATCCGGATCCGCCATGTTGCTCATGCCGCTGTAATTTGTCCAGTCGGTGTTCATTTCGTTGCACAGACGGAACAGAAACGGATGCCCGAACTGCTTTGCGGCGCGGGCAAATTCGCGCACCGCTTCGCTGTCGCCGCTTTTATATATATCGAGCAGCGGACTGTACCCGCGTATGTCGGAGTTGTTGTTGACGGTGAGTTGATATGTCAGCTCGACGATGCGGCCGCGCTCATAATTATCGTTCATAAATTCGCTCGGAAACTCACCGCTTGAATGAACATACGCCAGAACGATGTCAAAATCATATTCGAGCGCCGCTTCGAGCGCAGGTATTTTCTCGCCGACGCCGCTGTTGAATACGTCGTCGGTGTAGATCCCCCATAAAAAGTCGCCCGATGTGCTGATCTTTTCGTACAGCGCCGCCGTTTCGTCCGACCGGTTTTTGTCAGCTATGGGAAAATAATCGGTTTTTGACACGCCTTGACCGACGGGCTCGAAGGAGCGGAAATTATCAAAAAGTCCCGCGATGCCGTCGCGCAGGGAAGTATCGCCGCTGTGATATTTTATGACGATCCGGACAAAATCGCGTATGTCGGTTTTAATAAAAACGTAGGTGTACGCGTCGAAGTTGCCCGTCGTAACGCCGTCGATGACAGCGTGAAAGATATAGCCTTTGTGTCCGTTTGCGTCGATGACCTCCGCCGGAGATACCGAAACGCCGTTGTTCTCCTGCCATACGGCATTTAGCAAAAACCTGCTCTGATAATATCCGATATACTGATCTATGCCGTCCTTGTACTCAAAATCGGGCGCGTAAAGTTTCAGACCTTCTGTCATTTCATCGGTGATGAAAATATACGGGCTGTGTTCTTTTGTAAGCGTCACGTCAAATCCGTTGCCGCGCGCCGTTATCTTTGTCGCCGCATGCGAAAAGTCGAATACCGCTCCCGCAGGCAGATCCACCTGATAGCCGTCGTGGTACGCGACAAGGCGCGTCAGCGCCGCTGTTTCATACACGCGGTCGAGGCAGTCCGAGTTGTTTGCGGTATTATTTCCGCTCGCCGGCTCTCCGTTCACGTACAGCGTTTCCGAGATTATATCGGACAGTCCGGCTGTTTCCTCGGCCGTGCGGACGTCATAATGAAAAATGCTGTATTTTATAAAGCCGCGTATCTTTTTCGATATTGTATTTTGCCCGAAGGCGACGATGATCAGCGCTGCGGCGCACAAGACGACCGCAGCCGCAATCGCAATAAACAGCGCCCGATTTTGCTTTTTCTTCATAAACATATCCTTAAATATATTTTTTCAAATTTATTATAACACGAAATCGGCTCTTTTCAAGCGATTATAAAAAATATCCGTGCCGCGCACGGATATTTTTGATCACTTTGTATCGGTGGTGTTTATTTTTTTCTTGATGTTTTTTTCTTTTAAAAATGAATTTGCGGTACGGGCTTGATATAGCACATTTCACCGCTGTATGTGCGGTTTCCTTCGGGAAACATCACAATCGTCGCTCCCTCGCCGCCGAGACGTATACATTCTCTCACGGCGTGTATATCCGACGTTTGCTTTTTTATTGGGATAAGTCCAACCGCGAAGTCGATAAAGTGGGATATGGCACCGTTTGAAAGAAGATCCTCGCTCGCCACAAAATATATATCGCCCTTTATCGCCGAACTGATGAAAAACCGGTCAAGCGGCGTCTGATGATTTGACAAAACGAGGTAACTGCGCTTTTTATTATCCTTGAATTTGTCGATTTTTACGTGATAGATGAATTTTTTGACGGGGAACAGCAATATCGATACAGGCGCCATGAAAAAGCGATGACGAAGTTTTACGAAAACATTTGTATTTTTTTATAAAAACAGGTAAATTTCGAAAGTGATTGATGAAAAAGCCGCAACTTTTTTTGAATGGCGGCTTGTTTATTTGCTTTGATTGCGCGATTATTATATGATGAACTGCGAGTGCTCTGCATAAGTAGGACAAAAATCGACATTTTTTAATGAACATATTGAATAATTCGGCAATTTGATGTATCATATATTCGTATAAATTTTAAAATACCGGGGACTATGGAGCTTAATATAATAACGACCGATAAAATCTTAGAAGACTTATTCAAACTGCGGGACGAAAAATACCGCGAATTTCAAAGCAAGCTGATACCGAATATCGCAAGTGATTCGATCATCGGCGTGCGCACGCCCGACCTCCGAAATTACGCAAAGCGGCTTGCCAAAAGCGAAGCGGCAGCTGCATTTTTGAGCGAACTTCCGCACCGATATTTTGACGAAAACCAGCTTCACGCGTTTATCATTTCGGATATAAAAGATTATGAGCAGTGCGTCGCCGAAGCAAACCGTTTTCTTTCGTATGTTGACAACTGGGCGACGTGCGATCAAATGTCGCCGAAGGCGTTTAAAAAGTATCACGGCGAGCTGCTAACGCAAATTCGTAAGTGGCTCGATTCCGATAAAACATACACAGTCCGTTTCGGCATAGGAATGCTTATGCAGCATTTTCTCGACGATGATTTTTCGCCCGAATATCCCGAGACGGTCGCAAAAATCAGGTCAGACGAGTATTACGTCAATATGATGATCGCGTGGTACTTTGCGACGGCTTTGGCAAAGCAGTACGACGCGACGCTCCCGTTTATCGAGAACAGGCGGCTTGACGCTTGGACGCACAACAAAGCTATCCAAAAAGCGGCTGAGAGTTACCGAATTACGCCCGAACGGAAAGAATATCTGAAAAGCTTGAAGATAAGATGACAGCGATATTGAGAATTTTAATGTTATATAATGCTAAATATCAGAAAAGCAACGATATCCGATTTTGAACGGATAACGGAGGTCTATCACTACGCGCGGGCGTCAATGATATTTTAATAGTTGGAAAGACGGATTCGAACAAGGAGGGTAGCAAGTTAAAAACAGCATGTTATGCTGTTTTTAGCGAAGCGAAACCGCCCAAAGCAAGCGTTTTCGGAAGCGGCGCTTGACGCCGTGCCCGAAAATGCTATGCGACGGTGGAGAAGAGCGGAAGAAAACGACCTGAATGGTCGTTTGTTTATTCCGTTCAACATCAAAGAGGGAAGAGGCGGATCTTATTTTCGTTAAAAAGCGTCTTTCGGGAGGATATTACTATGTATCGTTATGAAACACATTTACACACAAGTCCGGTCAGCATATGCGCTAAAAAAACCGTACGTGAAAATTTAGAGTTTTATAAGTCGCTCGGATATGACGGAGTGTTTATCACAAATCATTTTTTGGATGGAAATTTTGTTGCAAGGCATACGGATCTTTCATATGAAGAAAAGATAAAAATATATATTTCAGATTATTTGGAAGGAGTGGAGATCGGAAAGGAAATCGGCATTCGGGTTTTTTTCGGAGTGGAGCTGTCTTACAGAGGCACCGATTTTCTGGTCTATGGACCGGAGCCGGAGTGGTATCTTGCGCATCCCGAGATAATGGAAATGGAAAAAAGCACCGAACTGCCGTATCTGATAAAAGAAGGCGGATTTGTAATACAGGCTCATCCTTTTCGTGAAGCAAAGTACATAGATCATATTCGTCTTTTCCCAAATTGTACTCACGGCGTTGAAGTTTTTAATGCGAACCGAACGGCATTGGAAAACAGGATGGCCGATTGTTATGCAAATGAATACGGCTTTTGCAAAACGGCCGGCAGCGATAATCATTTGGGGGAAGAACAAAAGATACTTGCCGGATTGGAAAGCGACACTCCGATAAAAGACGTAAAAGATTTTATTGAAAGAGTGAAAAACGGGGAAATGAGCATATTTATAATTGACAGAGAAAAAGATACGCCCGTGATTGCCGCAACAGGCGAGAAAATTTAAAGCATCGATTTGCGGTTGTGCTTATAATGAAATTGCAGACATTATTTTAAATGCAAACTTTATTTATAAGCTTACGAAATTTTTTACATAGTGTTCACATTTTGTACTTGACTTAAACGCTTTATAACGGTATAATCTAACTCGGTTAGCAATAAGATTAAAAGGAAGGTTTGAATATGGCCGCCCCGGAACAAATCGAAATTTTGCTTGAACAACTGAATAAAGCGCCGCCGTCGGAGCATTTTCAAAATATGGATAAGAACACGGTCGGGATCAGGGCTATTTTGAAATATCTGAGCGAAACAGACGAAAAGGTTACGGCGGGGAAAATCAGCGAACAAATTAAGGTAAGCACAGCGCGAGTCGCCGTTCTTTTGAAAAAAATGGTTGCAAAAGACCTGATCGAAAAGGAACAGGATCCCTCGGACGGTCGGATAGTTGTCGTAAAACTTTCCGAACACGGAAAGCAAACCGCCGCCGTGCTGCGAGAAAATATTTATAAGCATATCGGCGAGATGATAGACAGAGTCGGCATGGAAAGAATGCTTGAATTTGCCGCGATCTCAAATGAGATCCATTCCGTTATGAAAGAGCCTGAAATCGATGTTTAGTATTGATAGAGAATGGCAGATGCGCAGTCTGCTTTCTCTTTTTGATAAAATATCTAACTGAGTTAGAAAATCTGCATGAAAGGAACAAATATTTTGATTAAAATTTTAAAAAAACTCAAAAGCCGCGATTGGTGCTTCGTAGTTATCAGCATTGCATTCATCGTGGTACAGGTATGGCTGGATATGACCATGCCGCAGTACATGAATAAGATCACCGTTCTCATTGAAACGCCCGGAAGCGAAATGTCGGAGGTTTGGAAAGCGGGCGGCATGATGCTGCTGTGCTCGCTGGGAAGCGTTGCGGCGTCAGTCATAACCGCGGTCTTTGCCGCACGGATCGGCAGTGATCTCGGGTTTGCGCTTCGCGGAGACCTCTTTAAGAAGGTGCAGAGCTTTTCGATGGAAGAAATCGGCAGATTTTCCACCGCCAGCCTTATAACCCGTTCAACAAATGACATCCAGCAGGTGCTGATGTTCCTCATTATGGGACTGCAAATGCTCATCAAGGCGCCCATTACCGCCGTCTGGGCGATCTGCAAGATCTCGGGACAGGAATGGCAATGGTCGCTTGCAACGGCGATCGGAGTCGTCATCGTGCTCGGCGTAGTCGGTATCTGCATCTCTCTTGCGTTGCCAAAGGTCAAAAAAATGCAAAAGCTGACCGACGATCTGAACCGTGTTACCCGCGAAAATCTTGACGGTCTGCGCGTAGTCAGAGCATACAACGCGGAGCCGTATCAGGAAAACAAATTTGAACAAGCAAACGAACAGCTT
>CAJONA010000001.1 GCA_905235755.1 uncultured Clostridia bacterium | reverse complement strand
AAAAGAGATACTTTCAAATGCCGCCGAGACGGTGCGCGGCGGCGGGTATCTTCTGTATTCGACGTGCACGTTCTCGCCCGACGAAGACGAGGGCGTGATAGCCGATTTCCTCGCCAAACACGCGGATTTTTCACTCGTTGACGTGGGCGGCTTACTTAAAGAGGCGACGACGGACGGCATAGATATGCCGCAGGCGCGGCGATTTTATCCGCATCTGTCGCGCGGCGAAGGGCAGTTTTTCGCGCTTATGCAAAGGAACGGCGACGTCATCTCGGAGATCACGTATAAAGACGGCGCGCGCGAGCTGACGAAAGACGAAATGAAAACGGTGCGCTCGTTTCTCGACGACGTTTTCGATGAGATCCCAAGCGGCAGATTGGCCGCCGTCGGAAAGACGGTGTGTCTGCTTCCGCCCTTTCCCGTGCCGCCGCGCTCGGTATTTGCGGCGGGCGTGAAGATAGGCGAGACAGATAAGGGGCGCGTCATACCGCATCATCAGCTTTTCTCGGCACTCGGATCGAAAATGAAGCGCCGCGTCGAGCTCTCCGCCGACGACGGACGCATAAAAAAATACATCGGCGGCGACATCATAACGGCGGATGTGCCAAACGGCTGGTGCGCCGTGATGTGTCTCGGCTGTCCGATCGGCGGCGCAAAAGCCGTCGACGGGACGCTCAAAAACCACTACCCGAAAGGTCTGCGCAGAAAAATATAAAAATCATCTCACGATTTCCTTAATTCGGCAGAAAATCCGTCCCGTTTTACGTAATGAGATCGTTTTCATTACGGCGGGAAAGAAAGGAGTTCCTCTCTTGCAAATCAAACTCGACAAGATAATGGAAGCGTCGGAATGCGACAAAGCGCTCACCAAAATAGCGCAAGGCAAGCAGGACGCCATTCCCGTGATACACAAATATCTCGAACGCCAGATCTTCGCCGTCGCATATTCGGTACTGCACGATTTTTCGCTATGCGACGACGTCGTTCAGGAGACGTATATCAAGATAATCGAAAAAGCGGCGTCGTACCGTCCCGGCACGAGCGCGAAAGCGTGGGTGCTGACGATCGCGCGCAATATCGCTCTCGATATGTTAAAACACCGCAAATTCGAAACGCCCGATGAAAACCTCGATATGAATATGTCAGACCGTTTTGACGAAAACTCGATACTGCTCTCATTGCAGGTCAAGTCCGCGCTCGACGCTCTCGACGACGAGGACAGGCAGATAGTGACGCTGAAAGCGTACACCGGGCTAAAACACAGCGAGATAGCCGCGATGCTCGGCATAACGACAGAGGCGGCAAAGAAAAAATATCAGCGCGCCATAGCACGCATGAAGGAACTGCTGATTTAAGGAGGGCAAAATGACAGTCAGCGACAAGATCAAACATTTTTACGACACGGTTAAAATAGACGGTGTGAGTTTGCCGCAGCAGGTGAAGATGCCGCTCTCGATAGCGATTTCGGCAGCGGCTGTTTCCGTGCTCATCGGAGCCGCGCTCATAATACCGAATATAGTTAAAAAACAGCCCAAGAATACGGGCAAAAAACCGATCTCGGGGAGAACGGTATGAAGACGGTTGTTATAAGCGGCGCGTCGCGCGGTATAGGACTTTGCCTTGCGGAGATATTCGTCAAAGACGGCTGCAAGGTATATAATCTCAGCAGAACCCCGGCAAGCACCGAAGGCGTCATAAACATAAAAACCGACGTGTCCGACGAAGAAGCCGTAAAGGCGGCGTTCGAGCAAATAAAAAGCGAATCCGAAAGCGTGGATCTTGTCTTCGCAAACGCGGGCTATGGCATTTCCGGCGCGATAGAATTCACCGACACGGCGGACGCTAAACGCCAGTTCGACGTCAACTTTTTCGGTGTGCTGAACGTCGTAAAAGCGGCGATGCCGCTTTTGCGCGAGAGCCGCGGCCGGATAATCGCCACGTCGAGCGTGGCGGCGGTGTTCCCGATACCGTTCCAGTCGTTCTATTCGGCGTCGAAATCGTCCGTGACCATGCTTATGTCGGCGCTCGCAAACGAAACGCGGCGTTTCGGCGTTTCGGCGTGTTCGGTCCTTCTCGGAGACACGGAAACGGGATTTACCGACGCGCGCGTAAAATCCTCCGCAGGTGACGATATTTACAGCGGAGCGATATCGAAGAGCGTCGCCGTGATGGAGCGCGACGAACAAAACGGCGCTTCAAAGGAAAAGGTCGCGGCAAAGATCGCAAAAATAGCGAAAAAGCGCCGCGTCAAGAACAAATATGTCGTCGGTCTTTCGTATAAACTCCTCACATTCCTCGACAAGATACTCCCGGCAGGCGTCGTGAACCGACTTGTCGGAATGATATATATGCCCAAATAATTACAAGCATCGACAAACCGTCGCTTTGGCTGCGGTTTGTTTATTTTTTGCGAAAAACGCATTTTGGGGTTGATTATTGTAATAAATTATGTTATAATTTTATAGATAGTGCTATGAATTTCACGTGCAAATCAGACTTTTGCACTTTGATGAAAGGAAATATTATGAGCGAAATAACTAATCTCGGAACACGGTATATCGGCGCGATGCGTGCGCTTTTCGACAAAAAATTCGAAAAGCTCAACGCCATGCAGAGAAAAGCTGTATTTACGGTGAAAGGACCGCTTCTTGTACTCGCCGGCGCGGGTACGGGCAAAACGACTCTGCTTGTCAACCGCATATCGTACATACTTCGCTACGGCAACGCATATATGGCTGCAAACGTCCCGGTATCGCTCACCGAGGAGACTGTCAAGGAACTCGAAAACGCTGTCGACACGACCGACGGAGAGAACCTCGATATGCTCCTCGACTCATTTGCGACAGACCGCCCCCGCCCGTGGAATATCCTCGCGATAACTTTCACCAACAAGGCGGCAAACGAGATGAAAACGCGTCTTTCCTCGATGCTCGGCGACGACACGCGCGACATTTGGTGCGGCACGTTCCACTCGATGTGTTTAAGGATACTTCGCTCAAATGCCGACCGCATCGGCTGGACGTCGGACTTCACGATATATGATTCCGACGACTCGAAAAAGCTGATGCAGGAATGTTTAAAGCAGCTCAACATCGATGAAAAAACGCTCCCGCCGAAAGTCGTTCTCGAACATATCGGGCGCGCGAAGGACAAGCTCATCACACCGAAAGAATTCGACGACGGCGTCGGCCACGACTACCGCTTACAGCAGATCTCGTCGCTCTATACGCTGTATCAGTCGAAGCTCACGTCGTCGATGGCGCTCGATTTCGACGACATCATAATGAAAACGGTCGAGCTTCTGCGCGACAACGCGGACGTGCTCGAAAAATATCAGCGAATGTTCAAATATATCCTCGTCGACGAATTTCAGGACACGAACCACGCGCAGTTCGAGCTCGTGCGCCTGCTCGGAACGGAAAGCGGCAACGTTATGGCGGTCGGCGACGACGACCAGAGCATCTACAAATTCCGCGGCGCGACGATTGAAAACATCCTGCACTTCGACGAAAAATTCAAAGACGCAGCCGTGATAAAGCTCGAAGAAAACTACCGTTCGACAAACAACATTCTCGGCGCAGCCAACTCCGTCATACGCCATAACTTCGGGCGGCGCGGCAAAGAGCTGTGGACAAGCGAGGGCGACGGCGAGAAGATACTCTTTAAGAACGTCGACAATTATTTGGACGAGGGACGCTTTATCGTCAACAAGATAATCGAGCTGTACCTTGTCGACAAGCGCAAATATTCCGATTTTGCGGTGCTTTACAGGGCGAACGCCCAGTCGAACGCGATAGAAAACGCGCTCGCACGCGCGGGAATACCGTACCGCGTCCTTTGCGGAACCCGCTTCTACGACCGCAAGGAGATAAAGGACGTTCTCGCATACCTGTGCGTCATAAATAATCCGGGCGACAATCTCCGCCTGCGCCGTATAATAAACGAGCCGAAACGCAAGATAGGCGAATCGACGATATCGGCCGTCGAGCTTCTCGCCGACAACGAGGGCAAAGATATGTTCTACATAATGGAACACGCGTCCGAGTTCGTCGCGCTTTCAAAAGCGGAGGGCAAATTCGCTCCGTTCGTCGAGATGATAAGAAAACTGCAAGAGATAGCCAAGACGGAAAAGCTCTCGACTCTCATCGAAAAGACGCTGGAACTTTCGGGCTACCGCGATATGCTCCTCGCCGCAGAGCTTGACGGCGAATCGACAGACCGCAGGGAAAACGTCGAGGAATTCGTATCGAACGCCGTGGAGTACGAAAACACCGTCGAAAACGCGACGCTCTCCTCGTTCCTCGAAGAGATATCGCTCGTCGCGGATATAGACGAATACGACGAAGACACCGACGCCGTCGTCCTGATGACGATACACAGCGCAAAGGGGCTCGAATTCCCCGTCGTGTTCATTCCCGGAAGGGAGGACGGCCTCTTCCCAAGCCAGCAGTCGGCGTTCAGTCCCGACGAGCTCGAAGAGGAGCGCAGGCTCGCATACGTCGCGATAACGCGCGCGAAAGAGCGGCTGTTCCTTATAGGCGCGAGAGAAAGGGTGATGTACGGTCGTACGCAATATAACGTGCGCTCGCGCTTCATCGACGAGATAGATCCCGCATTTTTGACGAGCGATATGCCGCGTCCGAAACAGCGTCCGCGCTTAAATCTCACCGAAAAGAAAAAAGTGAACATATCGAACGAGCTGTTCTCGCGCTCTGCCGTGTCGGAAAACGTCGGAAGATCCGCGAGCCTCGAATCGTTCTCGATAGGCGACAGAGTGCGCCATATGACTTTCGGCAGCGGGACGATCCTATCCGTGCGCGAAATGGGCTCCGACATAATGTACGAGATAGCGTTTGACAACGTCGGCACAAAAAAACTTATGGCGACGTATGCGAAATTGAAGAAAGAATAAAACCGATATGGATATGAAAGAAATAAAATGTAAAAATTTTGTCGGTGAGCGTCCGCTCTTCGACAGCCACGGGATATACGTCGAAAAATGTACGTTTAACGACGGCGAGTCTCCGATAAAAGAGAGCGGCGACGTAAAAGTAAACGAGTGTACGTTCGGGTGGAAATATCCGCTTTGGTACGGAAAAAATATCGAGGTATCGAATACGACGCTCCTTGAAATGGCGCGCGCCGGAATGTGGTACACAAAAAACATTTCGTTCGCAGATTGCACCGTTCACGCGCCGAAGTCTTTCCGCGTATGCGACGGAGTAAAGCTCAAAAACTGCGTTTTCACAAAAGCGGCGGAGATGCTGTGGAACTGCAAGAACATCTCGATCGAGAACGTCTCCGCCGTCGGCGATTATTTCGCCATGAACTGCGAAAACGTCGCGGTCGACGGGCTTCGTCTCGACGGAAACTACTCCTTTGACGGCGCGAAAAACGTCGTCATCAGAAACTCCGTCTTAAACTCAAAAGACGCATTCTGGAACAGCGAGAACGTGACGGTCTACGACAGCACGATCGTCGGCGAATATCTCGGCTGGAACTCGAAAAATCTGACGCTGATAAACTGCACCGTCGAAAGCTTGCAGGGGATGTGCTACATCGAAAACCTCACAATGAAAAACTGCCGCACGCAGAACACGACGCTTGCGTTCGAGTATTCGACGGTAGATATCGACATCGTCGGCAAGATAGACAGCGTGTTGAATCCATACGGCGGCGTCATCGCGGCGGACGAAATAAGCGAGTTTACGATAGAGGCAGACAAAGTCGATCCGTCAAAGACAAAGATAGTAAAAAAATAATCGGAGGACGATATGAAATACGATTTCGACACGCCTGTCGAAAGACGGAACACAGGCTGCTATAAATGGGATATCATCGGCAAAAAAGAGCTTCCCATGTGGGTGGCGGATATGGATTTCCGCACCGCGCCCGAAATACTCGACGCGATGAAAAAGCGTCTCGATCACGGCGTTTTCGGATACAATGTCTTGCCCGACGAATGGTATGACGCATATATATCATGGTGGAAAAGGCGCCACGGCTTCGCCTTTACAAAAAAAGATCTCATTTTCTGCACCGGCGTCATAACCGCGTTGTCAAGCGTGATAAGAAAGCTCTCCACCCCTGCCGAAAAAATACTGATACAGACGCCGGTGTACAACCATTTTATGACGTCGATCCTGAATAACGGCAGGAACATCATAACAAATGAACTCGTCTACAAAGATGGCAAGTACTCGATAGATTTCGACGATCTCGAAAAGAAGCTCTCCGACAAACAGACGACCATGATGATCCTTTGCAACCCGCAAAATCCGACGGGCAACATCTGGACAAAGGAAGAACTTGCGAAAATCGGCGCGCTCTGCCATAAGCACCACGTGATCGTCCTCTCCGACGAGATACATTGCGACGTAACGACGCCGGGATATGACTACACGCCGTTTGCTTCCGTCGACGACGTTTGCAAATACAACAGCGTGACGTTCGTCGCTCCGACAAAGGCGTTCAATCTCGCGGGGCTTCAGACGTCGGCGGTGATCGTTTTCGACGAGCTGCTGAGAAACAGAGTCGATCGCGCGTTCAACACGGACGAGGTCGCCGAGCCGAACACGTTCGCCGTAACGGCGGCGACAGCAGCTTTTAACGATGGCGAGGAATGGCTCGAAGAGATGCGTGCGTACATTGCGGAAAACAGAAAAGTCGTCGCCGACTTTTTAAGACGCGAGCTTCCGTCTCTGCATCTTGTCGACTCGAATGCGACGTACCTGCTTTGGATTGACTGCTCGGCGGCGTACACAGGCGACGCCGTTCCGGCTGATCACATACGCAAAGCGAGCGGGCTTTACGTCATCGGCGGCAAAACGTACGGCGACCTGAGCGAAAAATTTATCAGGATGAATATCGCGTGCCCGCGCGCTACCCTTCTCGACGGGCTGAACAGGCTCAAAACGGCGATAGATTCGATATGATCTTCGATAAAACAAAACGGCGCGTGTGTGAACAAGTGAATAAATAAGACAAAAAAAGAAGCGGCGCGCGCCGCTTCTTTTTTGTTATTTCGATATGTCCCCGTCGGTGCAGTGGACGGTGTAGTTGCCGGTATTGATGTAGCCACTAGACTTTGATATTGCTTTCCAGTCTGCTTTTGTGCCGGTGTAAGTTATGCTCGTAAGGCTTGTGCATTCACAGAACGCATAATCGCCTATGCTCGTCACGCTGTCGGGTATCGTTATGCTCGTAAGGCTTGTGCAATTATAGAACGCATACCCGCCTATGCTCGTAACGCTCGACGGTATCTCTATGCTCGTAAGGCTTCTGCAATTATAGAACGCATCCCAGCCTATGCTCGTAACGCTCGACGGTATCGTTATGCTCGCAAGGCTTGCGCAACCCCGGAACGCACCATCGCCTATGCTCGTCACGCTGTCGGGAATTGTGATACTTGTAAGACCTGTGCAACCCGAGAATGCATAACCATTTATATATCGTGTATTTCCATGGACATAGCAAGAAAGGATGTCTTTGTTCTTCGCTTGCATTAAAAAACGATATGGGTTATTGTTATTACCAAGATACAGTCCGTTATCGTATTCGTTATATTTCAAATTAGTGCAACTCGAAAATGCATAAGCGCTGATATACGCAACACTGTCCGGTATCTCTATGCTCGTAAGGCTTGTGCAACCTGAGAACGCAAACATGCCTATGCTCGTAAGCTGACTGTTTTCGCCGAATGTCACGCTCGTAAGGCTTGTGCAGACATGGAACGCCCAATCGCCTATGCTCGTCACGCTCGACGGAATTTCGATACTCGTAAGGCTTGTGCAATTTTGGAACGCATAATTGCCTATGCTTGTCACGCTCGACGGGATCGTTATGCTCGTAAGGCTTGTGCATTCATAGAACGCACCCTGACCTATGCTCGTCACGCTGTCCGGTATCTCTATGCTTGTAAGGCTTGTGCAACCATAGAACGCAGCAGTGCCTATGCTCGTAACGCGGTCGGGAATTGTGATGCTCGTAAGGCTTTCGCAGCCATCGAACGCAGACCAGCCTATGCTCGTCACGCTGTCGGGTATCGTTATGCTCCTAAGGCTTGTGCAATGTGAAAACGCCCCATCGCCTATGCTCGTCACGCTTCCGTCTGTGGGAATAACGCTGTTTTTACATCCTGCGATAAGTTTTTTGCTTGACGTTTCAATTATGCAATTGCCGTCGCTGTGGTATACAGTGTTACCCTCATCGACAGTAATGTTTTCAAGGCTTGTGCAACCCGAGAACGCATACATGCCTATGCTCGTCACGCTTTCGGGTATTGTGATGCTTGTAAGGCTTGTGCACCTATCGAACGCCCCGTAGCCTATGCTCGTCACGCTCGACGGAATCGTTATGCTTTCAAGGATTATGCAATCCTCTAATGCCTTATCGCCGATAGATGTGACACTGTCCGGTATCGTTATGCTCGTTAGGCTTGTGCAATAGTGGAATGCACTATTGCCGATAGACGTAACAGGCAAACCGTTATGCGTTTTCGGTATTACGATATTACCGGATATGGATGTGCCGGAAGCCTTAATTGAATAGCTTTTTTTATCACCGTTTAAAATAAACTCAAAATAACTATCCGGCGACGGGGTGGGGTACGGTTCTTCTGCTGTGGTTGTGGCTTCTGTAGTCGCCTCGGTAGTGGCTTCTGTTGTCGCTTCCGTCGTTGCCTCGGTTGTAATTTCTGTAGTTGCATCAGTCGCATCAGTCGTAGCTGTTGCTGTTGTAGCGACGGTTGCCGTCGTCGTAGCTTCGGTCGTCGTCTCGGTCGAAAACAACGCTCCGCACGCGCAGAGCGCGAACAAAGCGGCAATTATGATCAATAATGAAAGTGCTTTTTTCATGTGCATTGCTCTCCGGTTTATTTTTTTATCATTTTATCGTAAAAAACATATAAAATCAATACTTTTTACAAATTTTGCAAAGTTTGCGGCGCTTTCATTTCCATTTCTTCAAAAAATGCTCTTGTATATGCCGCGCGATTTTTCAAATAATAATCACAGACCATATAGGGAGCGTCAAAAAATGAAAATTTACCACAGCAGTATGGTCCCCGACATCGGGAGACTTTCAAAGGAAGCTCGGCACACGATGAATGATCTCAGCCGCGACAACCTTGAAATAACGATGCGCTTTTCGTGGCTCGACGTTATTTTGCTGGCGGCGGGAATATTCGCCGTTATGACTGTCGTATGCAAGATAAAAAAAGGCGTGAAAAACATGAGCATTCGCCGTGAGGCGAAGAAGCTCGCAAAAGAGGCCGAGAAAGAGGACGAATAATGAAAAAAGCCTTGCTATGCAGGGCTTTTTTGCTTTTTATACGTTTGTATTATATTCGTTCGCAACCGTTTGGCGCATCAACCTTGACGCGCATTTTCCCGCCGTCAAGATTCCACTCGACATATATGTTTCCGTAAGGCGTGGGAACGGCGCCCTCCGCGTGAGTCAGCCCGCACGGGTGCGGCTCGACGGTGAATTTTTTATATCCCATATCGGCGGGCTTTACGCCGAGTATCTCGCTTTTGAGATACACCGCCGGCGCGGCGCTCCACGCGTGAGCCATGCTCCTGCCCCACTCGCCGCGCTCGTCCTTGAAAGTCTCGACGCACGTGTTTATGCCGTCGTCGAGCATCGCGCCCCATTCGCGCTTGATGAGCGAGAGCGCCTCATCGTGCTTTCCGATTTTGAACAGCGCCGCAAGCGCGTAGTACAAAAAGAACGGCGTGCCTATACGAACGATGCCGCCCGACGCCTCGTTCTCACTCGGCGTGCCGAACGTGCGGTTCGATGGCGTGCCGCGGCGAAAATTGCCGCGCTCGACGTCGTCGAGGAGCAGCTTTTCGCATGCGATTTTGCGTTCGCCTTCGGCGACGTCGAAAAGCAGCGCGAACGTCGCTGTCTGAACGCTCACGCGCTGTGCCGAGCGATATGTTTCGTACGGCATTATTTCCCTGTTTTTGAACTTGCAAAAGTCGACGTACAGCAAGTATCCGTCCTCATCTCTCACCGTGTCGACGTATGCGCCGCGCTCGTCATTCCAGCAATACTTATTTATGCTCTCTTTGAGCGCTTTTGCTTTTTTCGAGTATCTGTCGGCATTTTCGGCTTTCCCGAGCGCTTTGAAAGTGTCTGATACATTTGTATAACATGCGCAAAGCATCATGTTGTTCGCGCTGACCTCGCCGTACGGCGACAGATCGTTATTCGCCCACTCGATGAGATTCCACGCGCCAAGCGGCGCGAAAAGTCCGCGCGGCGACATGTGCGCTTCGCATCGGCGAAGGCACTCCTCGACTGCGTCGAGAAGCGCGTATGTTTTATCGTCAACGCCGAAATATTTTATGTGACCCGTCACTTGAAGCACCCATGTGAAACTCCATATCGGTATGCCGCCGTCGGGATAGGTTGTAAAGCACGCGCACGGCAGGTAAGTGTCATTTACATACAGCGGATTTGAGCCGCGGTAATATTTTCTCATCCCCGGCGACATCGAATCGGCGATCATGCCGAGATAACGCGCGTCAAATTCCCGCTCGCCGAATGAAAGCATATTTACTTTTGCCGTTATGCCGGCGTCGCCGACCCATATATTTTGCTCGTATCCCGGGCAGTCGACGTAACTGTCGAGCATGCACACGGCGGCGGTATCTATCGACATTTTGTATATCCTGTCGAGTTTTTCGTCACTTGAAACAAACTCTCCCGCGTCTGATACGCCATATCGCATCTCTATCACGGAAACGTCAAACAGCATGATATCGACGTTTTCGGGCACGCAAAGCGAAACATATCGAAATCCGCGCAGGCGCTTTGACAAAAACTCCTGCCTGCCGCCGCGCGAAATGATCTTGCCGCATGCTTTCTTGCCCATCGTGCGCGGTCCGTCGCCGCCGATAAATTCGTAGCAGTCAAACGTGATCTCGGCTCCCGGCGGCGCGTCAAATTCTATTTTCAGCAGTCCGACGCGCTCAAGGCCGAAATCGACGACGAGATCTCGCTTCCTTTCGTCGGGGCAAAGCTCCGCCAACGCGCCGCGCGAGATCGGCAAATCGCGTTTAACATCGGCGATGCTTTTTTGGAGCATCAACTCGTGATATAATGGCAACCCGACTCGCTCCGCCAAAACACTTTTTTGAAAAATCTCGTCGCTGCCTGTATTTTTTATAATATATACATTTGTATAAGATATTTTATACTTTTGCCTGCTTTCGTTCCACGGATATGTGAACGGCATCTTTTCATCGTCGCAACTCACGCATCGCCACTCTTCAAATGACGCGCGCGGCGCGTCATATACGATCGAGCAAACGCCGCCGCGCGTAAACACGGCAAGCGTATGCTCACCTGCCAAAACTGCGATCTTTTCGCCGCGCGGTATCTCCTCGCCGTCAATGTAAAGCGAATGAGCGCCGACGGCGGCGGCTGTCATTTCCGTGTCGCGATCCGCGAAAAAGCGTGCGAAAAACACCGCTGCGCCGCTTGGATCAAACGTTGCGATCTCTCCGTGCGGCATCTCAAAATGCCCGTCAATACACGCTTTTTGCGGTTTTATCTCGCTTTTCGCCTGCGGAGCTTGCTTGACTTGATATACCGTTGCCCCGTCAGGCAAGAAGTATGCGTTTGTCTTTGCAATAAGCCACGCCGAGTCGTTAAAGTCCGCGTCATACCAGCCGATATCGCACATACGCATATCGACTTCTTCCGTGCTGTCAAAACTCACATAGTGCGAAACGTACGTCGACGACGCGTCTTTTTTGTATTTCCAAGTGCAAGCGACACGTTCGCCGTCGACTGCTATATCGCAGACAAAGCCGCGGTTTATGGGAGTTTTGGAGTCGAAAAAGTAGACGGCGACTGTATTTTTGCCGTTTTTAAGAAACGGAGTTATGTCATACGCCTCGTATGCCCTGTCGTAGACGTACGAGCGCACGGCAAACTCGCATGCATTCTCGCCGTTTATGTATACCTCAATATAGTCCGACGCCGACACGACGGCGACGGCGCTTTTCGGCTCGCCGTCAAGCGCTAAGTTTGTCCTGAACATATACATCGCGTTCGCCGCGTCGTCGCGCGGGCTGACGAGATTCGCTTTTTCGGGAAAAACGACGTATTTTTTTATCAGTTTCGCTCTTTTCATACATACCACCGATCGTTTCTTTAACACCATTTTATCACCGCGCGCGGCGTTAGTCAACAAAATCGAGCATATTTTCAAATTCTTGTTGACTTTTTTTGACGTTTTAATGTATAATCATTTTTAGATAAAAATTAAATTTAATTTTAAGGAGATATCACTCATGGCAACAGAAAAAATCAAGGTCGGCATTATCGGCTGCGGCGGCATTTGCAGAGGCAAGCACTACCCCGCCCTCAAAAAAATGGACGATATCGAAATCGTCGCGTTCTGCGATATAATCAAAGAGCGCGCCGAGAAATTATGCGCCGATTACGGCAACCCGAACGCAAAAGTATACACCGATTACAAAGAACTTTTGCGCGATGAAAGCATCGTCGCGGTCCACGTTCTCACGCCGAACCGCTCGCACAGCTTTATAACGATCGACGCTCTCGAAGCCGGCAAGCACGTCATGTGCGAAAAGCCGATGGCAAAGACGGCGGCGGAAGCGCGCGCCATGGTCGAGGCGGCCAAACGGACCGGAAAAGTCCTGACTATCGGCTATCAGAACCGTTACAGAGACGACAGTCTATACATGAAATCCGCGTGCGACGCGGGCGAACTCGGCGAGATCTACTATGCGAAAGCGCATGCTATCCGCCGCCGCGCCGTTCCGACGTGGGGCGTTTTCCTCAATGAGTACGAGCAGGGCGGCGGCCCGCTCATCGACATCGGCACGCACGCGCTCGACCTCACGCTTTGGATGATGAACAACTACAAACCGAAGATGGTCGTCGGTCAGACGTTCAAAAAGATACCCGGCGGTCCGGGCACGGGCAACGCATGGGGCGATTGGAAAGAGGAAGAATTCACCGTCGAGGACTCGGCGTTCGGATTTATCGTTATGGAAAACGGCGCCGTCATCTCTCTCGAAAGCAGTTGGGCGCTCAACACGCGCGACGTCATAGAGGCGAAAACGACGCTTTGCGGCACAAAAGCAGGCGCCGATATGCGCGACGGCGTCAACATAAACGGCGTCAAATACGGCAAGCAGTACGTTGAAAAGCCGAACCTCGACGTCGGCGGAGTCGCGTTCTTTGACGGCGCTGCCGGCGGCAAGCCCGAGGATCTCGAAGCGCGCGTGTTCTACAATGCGATAGAAAAAGGCACGCCGCTGTGCGTCCTTCCCGAGCAGGCGCTCGTCGTAACGGAGATACTCGAAGCGATATACACATCGGCAAAGACGGGCGCGCCCGTATATTTCGATAAATAAGAGGTGGCAATATGAAGGTTACGGTTTGGACTGAAAACGTTCAGGAAAAGCAGGATTATGTAAAGAAAGTGTATCCCGACGGCATCGGCGGCGAGATAGCGAAATTTCTATCCGAAGAGCCCGACATCGAGGCAAAATGGGCGACTCTCGATATGCCCGAGTGCGGACTCGACGACGAGACGCTCGACAACACCGACGTCCTCTTCTGGTGGGGGCATTGCGCTCACGATAAAGTTCCCGACGAGATCGTAAAAAAAGTATGCGACCGCGTGCTCAAAGGCATGGGGCTCATAGTGCTTCACTCGGGGCATTATTCAAAGCCGTTCAAAAAGCTCATGGGCACGACATGTTCGCTCCGCTGGCGCGATCACGAATTCGAGCGCGTGTGGAATATGGCTCCCGGGCATCCCATCGCGGCGGGCATTCCCGCGATGTTCGAGCTCGACGACGAGGAGATGTACGGCGAGTTCTTCGACATTCCGAAGCCGGATGAGATCGTCTTCGGCGGTTGGTTTGACGGCGGCGAGATATTCCGCTCCGGCGTGACGTTCACGCGCGGCGCGGGAAAGATATTCTACTTCCAGCCGGGGCACGAGACGAACACGGCGTATTACAACCCGTATGTGCGGCGGATACTCGTAAACGCCGCGCGCTGGGCGGCTCCCGTAAACTATCGCACGATGCTCGGCTGCCCGCACGACTCGAGAACGACAAACGAGATCCGCGCCGCCGGCGAGGACGTACAAGGATATTGATAAATAGAAAAAATCACCGCCGCGGCGGTGATTTTTTGTGTTTGATTTTTTATTTTACATATAACACCGGTATCGTCACGTCGGCGGTCAGAGCCTTGTCATTGATGGTATAGTTCCCGTTGTCGGTTTCGGAGTAGCGGAACGTTATCGTACCTGTGAACGTGCATATACCGTTTGTGTATATTTCCTCTCCGTAAAGATATATGCCGCTTCCCAACCCGCCGTTTTCGATTCCGTCAACTTTAAGGTCGCACGGTGTATCACGAAATTCATTGGGATATTCACCTGCGGCAAGACGCAAATTCCACTCGTAGCTTTCGCCTGCGGGTATGCTCCACAGCAGCAAATCGTCGGTGTAAACCATACCGGCGGTGTTAGGCGTCAGTTCGTTTCCTTTTGCGTCGGCGATATACGTTTGCAGTTCGATGTTTTCCGCGCCGCTGATTCCGTGGATACAGGAGCTGTTCAGTTTGTATATCTCTTCGCCGGAATTGTTTTCAACCTTTACGTCGACGTGGAAATAATCATTGTTTTTTACGTAAAAATCGTAGCCCTTGTCTTTATTTGAATATCCGTGTACCGTCACGGTCATATCGACGCCGCCGTTTGAAGCGGTGAATACAGACGTCGCTTCCGTTTCGCCGTCGGAGAGTATCTCTGCGAGAGTCGGCTCCGCTTCCGTAGTGGATTCTGTCGTAGCTTCTGTTGTTGATTCTGTCGTCGATTCGGTCGCTTCCGTCGCGGTTGTTTCGGTTGCCTCGGTTGTGGTTGTTTCAGTCGCCTCGGTTGCTTCGATCGTCGTATCAACAGTTGCCTCGCCGCACGATGTGATGGCGAGCATTATGAATACGATCAAAAGACATAATGCTTTTTTCATTTGTGCTTTCTCCTATGTTGATTTATGGGATTTTATAATTAGTCGTACGAGTGAGCGATTTGTCGCAGTTGATTTCGAATTTTTTTGTTTTTTTGCAATGTATCATAGTATTCAGAGAACATTGTGGCGCTGTTCCCTACATTTGTGAGATATGACAATGCCGCACGGCACGCGTGCGGCATTTTTCATATTTCTATTCAGTCGTGGCAGCTTTCGCAGCTGTCGATGCCCTTGAACAGTTCCTCGTCGTAAGCGATGCCTTTCTTGTCGTAGTAGTCCTTGACGGCTGCTTTTACGGCTTCCTCGGCGAGCACGGAGCAGTGTATCTTATGCGCCGGCAATCCGTCGAGCGCCTCGACGACGGCTTTGTTTGAAAGCGTTAACGCCTCGTCGACCGACTTGCCTTTTATCATCTCGGTCGCCATCGAGCTTGTAGCGATCGCCGAGCCGCAACCGAACGTGTTGAATTTAACGTCGGTGATGATACCGTTGTCGTCGATTTTGAGATACATCCTCATTATATCGCCGCATTTTGCGTTGCCGACTTCACCAACGCCGTCCGCGTCGTCGATCTTGCCGACGTTTCTCGGATTCTGGAAATGGTCCATTACTTTTTCACTATATAACATGTTTTCTCTCCCCCTTTTCGAGCTCGTCCCATACGGGCGACATATTTCTGAGATACCCGACGATCTCGGGCACTTTTTTGATTATATATTCAACTTCCTCGGGCGTGTTTTCTTCGCTCAGCGTAAGTCTTAGCGAGCCGTGCGCGACCTCGTGCGGAAGCCCTATCGCAAGCAGGACATGGCTCGGATCGAGCGATCCCGACGTGCAGGCGGAGCCCGACGACGCCTCGATGCCGTTCATATCGAGCAGAAGCAGGAGCGATTCGCCCTCGATCCCCTCAAAGCACATATTGACGTTTCCCGGCAGGCGTGCGACCTTGTCGCCGTTGAGCACCGAGTGTGGAATGGCGGACAGTCCTTCGATGAGCCTGTCGCGCATAGACGTCAGCTTTTTCGCGGTAGTGTCCATATTGGCGCACGCTTCTTCAAACGCCTTCGCCATGCCGACTATCGCAGGCAGATTTTCCGTTCCCGCGCGTTTGCCTCTTTCCTGCGCGCCGCCCTCGATGAGATTTGAAAGGAATATCCCCTTGCGGCAGTACAGAGCGCCCACGCCTTTCGGGCCGTGGAACTTATGCGCCGACAGCGACAGCATGTCTATGTTCATCGCCGCGACGTCGATATGAAGATGTCCCGCCGCCTGAACCGCGTCGGTGTGGAAAAGCACGCCGTGGCGGCGGCATACAGCGCCGATCTCGGCGATAGGCTCTATCGTGCCGATCTCGTTATTTGCGAACATCACGCTGACAAGTGCGGTGTCCTCTCTTATAGCCGCCTCGACGGCGTCCGCCGTTACGAAGCCGTTTTTATCGACGTCGAGGAGTTCTATCTCAAAGCCCTGCTTTTTGAGTTTGTTCAGCGTGTGAAGCACGGCGTGATGCTCGATCTTTGTAGATATTATGTGCTTTTTTCCTTTTTTTGCGCCGAGGTTTGCCCCCGTTATGAGCGCTTGATTGTCCGACTCGCTTCCGCCCGAAGTGAAGTATATCTCGTTTGGGTTCGCGCCGAGAAGCTTTGCCATACTTTCCCTTGCGGCGACGAGCTTTTCAGCCGCGAGCTGACCGTCGGAATGAAGGCTGGACGGGTTGCCGTAACAGCTGTCCATACATTCTATCATCGCGTCGCGCGCCGCTTTGCTTATCTTTGTCGTAGCCGCGTTATCTGCGTATATGTGCATTTCGTTTCCTTTCATTTATACATTTAAATATTTTTATCTTTGAATTATCAGCTCGACGGGATTCAAATTTCCGTCGACAACGTCTTTGAGCGTGATGCTTTCAAGATACTGCTCGATGATCGTGTCGAGATTTTTCCATAGCGGCACGGTCGTGCAGCCTTCCGATCTCGGGCAACCGTTTTCAAGGCACGCGACCGGCGCGAGCGTACCCTCGGTCAGCGACAGTATGCTCTGCATAGTATACTCGCTCGGATCCTTTGACAAACGATATCCGCCGCTTTTTCCGCGATAGCTTTCGACAAATCCCGCTTTGTTGAGCATTGAAACTATTATTTCGAGATATTTCATCGAAATATCGTTTCTGTTCGAAATGTCGCTGAGCGGCACCGGTTCGTCAGCGCCGCGTTTAGCGAGATCTATCATAACGTGAAGCGCGTAACGTCCCTTTGTCGATATCATCATAAAGCGTCACCTCTCTTCAATTCCTATCTTACCATAGGGGATTAAAAAATACAATAGGTTTTTGAAAAAAATTTTATTTTTTTTGCAAAAAAAATGACCGACGTATGTCGGCCGTTTTTATTATATAAGTTTTCTCGATTCGGTTCTGTATTTTGTCCTTGCAGAATTATTCACTTCGTTTTGTGCCATTTCTTTATTATACTTTTTTCTGCCGAAAATAAATTTCAAAACGCCTCCTGCAATGAAACCC
Source organism: uncultured Clostridia bacterium (assembly GCA_905235755.1). GTDB lineage: Bacteria > Bacillota > Clostridia > Oscillospirales > CAG-272 > RGIG6816. Next base: position 9,120 of record CAJONA010000001.1, on the reverse strand, counting down.
AAGCCGACAAATAAACCAATAATTTGCCCGCCATCAGCCGCTACAGATATACCGGCTATCAGTGCAGGAATGCCAATAATAGTAAGTAACACTGCCAATCCTGTTCCCTTTTTCGGATATATATTGGAAGGGACTGCGTCATATTTGCGTTCAAGCGCCACAATTTCCGAATAATGCGGCATATTTGTATCCCTCTTGAAAAGGAGATTTACATAATTCTCTTTTGTCGTCACATTGTAAATTGTGTCTCCTCTCCTTTCGAGATGCGAATCGGTGTTTTTGATCTCCTGACTGCTCACAAGACTCCAGCCGAAATCCTGCCATATTGCAGTTTGCGCATTCTCATCGCTCGGCAAAACTTTTACTTTTTTGGTTTCTTCCATTTTTAAAATCTCCTCATTTTAAATAATTGCGTAACAATTTGTTACATAATTATTGTAACGTTATGTTACCATTTTGTCAAGAGGTTTTTTAAAAAACCGTTAAAATTGTATAAATTTGGAGTTTTTATGGACGGAATGATAGGATTGCGCGAAATACGCCGAAAAAAGAAATACAGTCAACTTAAGGTGGCGCTTGATTTGTCGATAAGCCGTGAAGCCATCTCATACTATGAAAACGGAAAAAGAAGTCCCGATCTTCATATGCTCGTTACATTGTCTGAATACTTCAATGTCTCGATCGATTATCTGATCACCGGTAAGGAATTTTCCCCGAAAAACTAAAACGGAGACCGATGCAGGTCTCCGTTTTGCATATTCAAATCAAATCGCCCAGCGTTTTTGCGTCGGCGATGAACTGTTCGTCGCTGTCGCCGGCGACAAATTCAAGCGTCATCTGCACCGGTTTCGGCGCTGCCGCAAGCAACGCGATATACCGTTTCCACTCGTCCGCTCCGTCCGACAGCGGAAAGCGGTCGTTTTGCTTATTCCAGTGAAATACGTGCACCGCGGCGACCTTGTCCGCTATATCTTTCAGATTTTCCTCGCTGTCGCCGAATGCGAGCGGCTGCCAATAAGTTTTGACGTTTTTCCTGTTGCAGTCGAGCAAAAAAGCCTTGCCCGTTTTGCCGTTGTCGTTGAACGTTTTTCCGTGAAACTCAAACGCGACGTCAAGCGAATATTTTTCCGCCGCGTCGGCGAGTCTTTGCGTTTCTTCTATGAGCGCGTCTCTCTCTGCCGCCGTCGTCTCGGCGCTTCCCTTTCTTCCGAGCCACACGCGCACACGCGACGCGCCGAGCGCCGCCGCCGTCTTGCATATCAACTCAAATCCGTCTATGTCGCCGTCTCCCACGCGGTAGTAACTGCCGTATGCGGAGCAATAGAGCCCGCTTTTTTTCATCAGCGCGACGGCAGTCTCCGCCGCGGCGAAATCGCCCGGCTTCACATGAACGTCGGCTCCCCACTCGATAAACGACAACCCCGCTTTCGCGGATATATCGACGACGTCCTCAACGCTCTTATTTCGGAACGTTACGCTCGTCATTCCTTTTTCAAACGCCTTAGGCATACGGTCTCACCGCCTCTCGATATTTATGTATTACACCGCTTTTCCGTTCGCAACGGGCGGTTTGACGTTCTCACTTCGTCCACCGCCGCTTTTTCTTATGTCAAGGCGGATTATTCCTATTATCGCCGACGTGAGAGCGAACAGTTCGTTCACGATCCCCGTGTACGAGAGGACCAGCACGTCATACGTTATCATCGCGCCCGAATTTATAAACACGAGCCTTCTCGTCAGGCGCGGACTTCCGATCCAGAACGATATCATCGATACCACTGACGCTACGGCAGGCAATATGCTTATGGCGCCATGCCACGTTATGGCGGACGAGCCGACGGCCATGATTATGAGGATCACGGGCCAGAAGTTATGTCTTGCCCATCTGTGTTTTTCGCGGTTCATAGACACGATCTCGCGCAAGATCGCGACAATGCATATCGCCGCGGCTGTGTACGCTCCGAGAAGCACGTAATGAACTCCCCAAAGGATATCGGATATCAGCTTAAAGATCAGCAGTCGGCTGCGTTTTTTCTGTTGATATATTATTATCGTCGAGGCAATTCCGAGTGCGCCGACGATTTGTGCGGCAAGTTCCATTTTTCTTGTTTTTTCCTCAAAAAAAGTACAATATTCTTAAAATTTCGGTTGAATTATAGCACACCGTTTTCCGCTTGTCAACATCACTTTTTTCATATTTTTAAAAAAAGTCGTACTTTTTAATATATTTTGCGTTTTTTTGAAAAAAAGCATTGACAAGCGCAAATATTTGATATATAATCATCTCGTCAATTAAATGATATCTGACCACCTCAAAAAGGTTAAGGCCATACGGACAGCCGGGTCAAACGCCGATTTTATGCAACGGACGTTGCATTATTGATTGAGTTAGAAGCTCAAATTTTATAAGTTGGTTTCTTAAAACCGAGTGTTCAAAGCACAAAACTTGTGAAACGGTCAATAGTTGGATCGGTAAACAGTAAGCTGTCTGGTTACTTATAAGTTCGGCGGTGTCGCGGCGATAAACGCGAACATTTAAGACGATAACCTCAAGACAAGTTGTGTTTAAACACGGCTTGTCTTTTTATTTTTCCGAAAGGGGCGTATACAAAATGAAAAAAATCGAACTCATCATCCGCACGGAGAAGCTTGAACTTTTGAAAGGTATTCTTACAAAATACGAGTACAGCGGCCTGACAGTCATGTCTGCCATGGGCTGCGGCCACCAGAAAGGCAACACCGAGGAATTTCAGAAGCTCGGCATCGAGATAAATCTGCTCCCGAAGCTGTACGTTATGACCGTCGTCTGGGACGAAGACCTCGACAGCATTCTTGCCGAGATAGTCAGCAAGCTCTCGACGGGAACGACGGGCGACGGAAAGATATTCATTTCGAATGTGGAAGACGTTGTGCGCATACGCACGGGAGAACACGGCAAAAACGTCCTGTAACGGAGGAGCTAAAAATTGGAAGATAAAAAACCGATAATTCAGCTGTGCGGAATATCGAAGACGTTTGACGGCACAGAGGTGCTCAGCCCGATGAACCTCAACGTATACGAGGGCGAGTTTTTGACGCTTCTCGGCCCGTCGGGTTGCGGCAAGACGACGACGCTCCGCATAATCGCCGGATTTGAGACGCCGACGCAAGGCAGAGTTTTCCTTGAAGGAAATGACGTCACGGACTTGCAGCCGTATCGGCGCAACGTAAACACGGTGTTCCAGAGCTACGCGCTTTTCCCGCACATGAACGTTTATGACAACGTCGCGTTCGGCCTCGTCGAAAAACGCATGAAAAAGCCGGAGATAAAAGAAAAAGTAACGGCTATGCTGCAAATGGTACAGCTCGGCAAAATGGAAAACAGAAAGCCGTCGCAGCTCTCCGGCGGTCAGAAACAGCGTGTGGCGATAGCACGCGCTCTCGCAAACAATCCGAAAGTGCTGCTCCTCGACGAGCCTCTCGGCGCGCTCGACCTCAAACTGCGCAAGCAGATGCAGCTCGAGCTGAAAGCATTGCAGAAAAACCTCGGCATCACTTTCATATATGTAACGCACGACCAGGAGGAAGCGCTCACGATGAGCGACAGGATCGTCGTCATGAAAGGCGGCCGCCTCGAACAGGTGGGCACGCCGAAAGAGATATACGAACACCCCGCAACGAAATTCGTCGCGGATTTCATCGGCGAGTCGAACATATTTGAGTCGAGCGTTGTCAGCGAAGAGGACGGTATGCTCACTCTTATGATGGAAAACGGGCACGTCAAAGCGACAGGCAAAAACTTCAAGACGGACGAGATAGTATATCTCTGCGTCAGACCGGAAAATGTGTTTTTGTCCGAGACGCCCGTCGAGGGATTTACGCTCAAAGGCTTTGTCAAGGATCACATATACGTCGGCTCGAACGTCAAAACAGTCGTCGAACTCCCGAACGGCAATTTGCTGCGCATCAATATGCACCCGATGTCGAAGCTCGCGGAGACAGGTTCGCTCGTGAGCATATATTGGGATCCCGCAAAAGCCGTCGTTATACATACAAAAGAGGACAGCATGTATGACGCCATCGAAGACGCCGTCTTAAAAGATTGATCGGAAGCGGAAAAGATGAAGAAGATCAAGAACAACAAAACACGTTTGAGCATTCTGATAATGGTCGGTCCGACGGCGCTTTGGCTCATTCTGTTTTTGCTGATACCTATGATATATGTGGTATATATCAGCTTTTGCACGAGGGGAACGTTCGGCGGCGTCGAAAATGTGCTGACGCTCGACAGCTACCGCAAGATATTTTCGAGCCTATATATGAGCGTAACGTTAAAATCGCTCGTCATGGCGTTTGAAACGTGCGCGATATGCCTTGTGATAGCGTATCCGTTCGCATGGTTCCTGAGCAAACTGCCGAAGAACGTGAGCAGCTTTCTGCAGCTGCTGATAATGCTGCCCTTCTGGGTGAACGGACTGCTCAGGCTGAACGGTTGGAGCAACATCCTGCGTGACAGCGGATTGCTCAACACGGTGCTTATCAATCTCGGAATAATCAGCTCTCCGCTGAAAATAATGTATACAGACGGCGCAGTCCTGCTCGGAATGGTATATTGTTTCTTTCCGTTTATGGTACTGCCGCTTCAAACGAGCATTTCCAAACTCGATCAATCGCTGATCGAGGCGTCTATGGACCTCGGCGCAACAAAGCGGCGCACATTTATGCGCGTCGTACTGCCTCAGACGCTCCCCGGCATATTCGCGGGGACGATACAGGTATTCATTCCGAGCCTCGGCGCGTTCTTCGTCGCCGACGTCATGGGCGGCGGAAGCTCTGTGTACCTCGGAAACATAATTCAGGAGCAGTTCTTAAAAGCGCGCAACTGGCCGCTTGGAGCGGCGTTCTCGGTACTGCTCATCATATTCACTCTCGTGGTGCTGAAATTTTATTCAAAGGTCGGCTCGCTCGACGACCTTGCGTGAGGTGAAATATGGACAAAAACGCTTTACGCAAAAATAAAAGGCCGAAAAAGATAAAGGCGTATCAGATAGTGTTCATCGCGCTTGTATATCTGTTTTTGTATATGCCTATCTTCTCGGTGATATTATATTCCTTCAACGTCAACTCCGACAATCTCACGTTCAAGGGATTTACGCTGTCGTGGTATTCGTCGGTACTGAAAGGCGACCCGCTATGGAGCAATATGTGGCTCTCGATAGAGCTCGCTCTCGTGGCCATGGTCATATCCGTAGTCATAGGTACGCTCGCCACTATCGGAATGTACCGCTATGATTTTAAACTCAAAAAGTATATAAACGGGCTTCTCTATATCCCGCTCGTCATTCCGGAACTCGTTATAGGGCTCGCTTCCCTGTCGACATTCAGCAAAATGGGCATGGATATGGGATTTGCAACGCTCGTGTTCGCGCACGTGACGTTCTGCGTGCCGTTTGTTATAATCACTCTGCGCGCGCGCATCGCCGATTTCGACCGCTCTGTCGAAGAGGCGGCGATGGATCTCGGCGCTAACGGATGGCGCACGCTCTGGCGCGTCACGCTTCCGATGCTCGCCCCCGGAATATTCGCGGGAGCGCTTATGTCGATAACTCTGTCGATAGACGACGTTATCATAAGTTATTTCGTCTCGGGCGCCGGGCAGATAACGTTCCCCGTCAAAGTTTACGGAATGATAAGGGGCAAGGTGACGACGGACGTATATGTAATATCAACGATAGTCATCGTCTCGATAGTCGTGCTGTTTCTCGCATATATGCTCGTCAAGAAGATATGGAACAAGCATCATCAGAACTGAAAAAAGGACGTGATAAAAATTGTCAGCCGAAACAGTTGTAATAGGTAAAATATATACAGCCGACGGCGGCGATTTTGCCGAAGCGATGGCGATCTCGGACGGAAAGACGGTCTTTGTCGGCAGCGAGCGTGACGCCATGCGGCTCTGCTCGAAAGACACGACAATAATACGTCGCAGCGGTCTTATCGTACCGGGAATGACCGAGGGACACGCGCACGTCACATGCGCGTCGGAAGCATTGTTCGGCGTCGCGCTCGGCCGTGCCGAAGATCCCGAAGAATACATTTTCCGCATACGCGAATATCTCGCGGCGCATCCGTCGGCATCAGCCGTCATCGGCAGCGGATATGACAACAGCGTGTTCGGCGACCAAGGTCCGACTGCGAAACTGCTTGACACCGTATCAAGCGATATCCCTATAATAATGATAGCGTCCGATCACCATTCGCGGTGGGTGAACTCCAAAGCGCTGGCGCTCGCCGGCATAACAAAGGATACAGCCGACCCGTTAAACGGAAAGATAATGCGATTTCCCGACGGCGAGCCGACAGGATGGCTCAAAGAGTCGGCGATGTCGCTCGTAAACGCCGTCACGCCGAAGCTCTCTCCCGACGAATATGCGGAAGCGATAAAATATTATCAGGGCATCGCGCTTTCATACGGCGTAACAAATATTTTTGAGCCGATGTTCGATTCGCTCCGCGATTACCGAGCGCGCGCCGAAGGGTATAAGATCGCCGACGAGGCGGGAGAACTCTATCTCACTTGCCGACTCGGATACAGCCTCGAAGAAGGCGACGATCTCGACGCGGCGATAAAGGCAATGCTTGCGATACGCAGAGATCTGTCGAGTTGCGGAAATGTCAAGCTCGACACGGCAAAATTCTTCGCCGACGGCGTTGTCGAATGCCACACGGCGTACTTGCGCGACGATTATTCCGACGCGGCGGGGGATCGCGGCGCGCCGACGATATCGCGCGGCACGCTCACAAAATACGCGCGTTTGGCGCTTGAAAACGGTTTTAACGTTCACACGCACGTCATAGGCGACGGCGCGGTCGATCTTGCGCTCGATGCGTACGATGACGCCGTGAGCGACATCGGAAAAATCGATATTATGCCGCGCCTTGCGCTGACGCACCTGCAAATAGTCGCGCCGGATCAGATAAAACGAATGAAAAAACTCGGCGTATACGCCGTTACAAATCCGTACTGGCACTATACGAGCGAAGCATATTACGAAAAACTCGAAAAGCCGTATCTCGGGGAGAAACGCGCCGCGGGCGAATATCCGATGCGCTCGCTGGTCGACGCGGGGATACCCGTCAGTCAAGCAAGCGATTTCCCCGTAACGGTTCCGCCTAACACGATGCACGCGCTTCATCTTATGGTGACGCGAAAAGATCCGGAAGATGCGTCCGCTCCCGCTCTCAACGCGGCGGAATGCGTGTCGCGGCGCGAAGCGCTCGATATTCTCACGATCGGCGGCGCAAAACAGCTCGGACTCGACGGCACAAAGGGCTCGATAGAGGTCGGCAAAGATGCCGATTTCGTCGTGCTCGACAAGGACGTCTTTGACATCGACGACGACGCGTTATGCAGCGTAGAAGTGCTTGAAACGTACGTTGGCGGCGTCCTCCGATACAAAAAAATAAAATAATAAAAAATATAAATTTCTAACGCGTTCAGCGAGAAAGGAACAAAAATGAAAAAAAGAATTTTCGTAACACTCCTTGCCGTACTTATGTTGCTCGCAACGGTATTTGCGACCGTTTCGTGCGGTAATGATGAGCCGAAGACGCCGGACGGATACTCCAAATATCTCTATCTTTACAACTGGTCGGAGTATATGTCGCAGGAAGTGCTCGATCTTTTTGAGGAAGAATACGGCATAAAGGTCGTTATGTCCACGTTCGAATCGAACGATGAGATGTTCGCAAAGCTCCTCGCAGGCAATAACGGTACGTACGACATCGCCGTGCCGTCGAACTTCTTTATAGAGTCGATGCTCGCAAGCAACTTGCTTGAAGAGCTTGACGAAGGAGTAATGACAAATCTCAATAATATCGACGAGGCTTATCGCAATATGGATTACGATCCCGAAGGCAAATATACGATCCCTTATATGGGAACGGTATGCGTATGGGTTGCTAACAAAACGAAGCTCGCGGAACTCGGTGTCGAAATAAACGATTACAATGATCTGCTCGATCCGGCGCTCAAAAGCAATGTGCTTATGACAGACGACTCGCAGGGCAACATCAGCATTGCGCTCACTGCTTGCGGCCTCGATCCGACGAACGTTTCGCTCGAAGACATCGCCGTTGCGAAACAATACCTGCTCGACCTCAATTCCAACGTAAAGGCGTATTCACTCCCCGCAGACGTGCGCGACGCTATGATCCGCAACGAAGCGGCTGTCGCATACATGTACGGCGGAAACGCGGTTCAGGCTATGCTTGAAAACGACGACCTTATCGTCATCATGGAGGATCAGCCGAACTCGCTGTCCGTCGATACGATGGTGATCTTGAAAGGTTCAAAGCACAAGACAGAGGCGGAACTGTTCCTCAACTTCATTCTCCGCCCCGAGATCTCGGCGAAATTGACCGATATGTTCCCGTATGTAAGCTTCAATAAATATTCTTCCGAATACGTCGATAAGCAGCTTTCTTCAAATCCGCTCGTCTACCTGTCCGACGTGATGAAAGAAAATCTCTATCTCATATTGACCTTCGACGGCGATATAATCTCCGCCGAAGTCGACGCGATGACGGAAGTCAAGCTCGCAAGATGATCGTTTGCATATCCGAAAACGCCCGCAGCCGCGGGCGTTTTTTTCATCTTTGTTTTACATTTGCCGACGCAAAATGAAAAAGTGAATTTTTTGATAATTTTTTGCGAAACCTCTTGACAAATTCGCTCCGACGGAGGCGTCGGTCATAAACCCGCTTCAACACCTGATACCGACGCTCGCTGTCGTTTGGTTGGCGGGCATAGTCCTGATGCTGACGTATATGCTCGGCAGTTATCTGCGCATCAGAATAAAACTGAAAAGCGCCGTCAGGCGGTGAGGGATTGTTCTCTTCCGCGCCGCAGCGTTTTCTCGCGCCGCAACGGCGCAGGGAGATGTTCTTTTCTTGTGCGCAACAAGAAAAGAACGAAAAGAAATGCGCAAGCGTGCCGCTTGAGCGCTTGCGGATTGCAGATAAAGCCGAAAGCGCACATCTTTTGCCCCCGATTAAAACGTCGTCGCACCGCTCCTTTGGTTTTTCGATTTTGCAACAGCAAAATCGACCATCGGAAATGGTCAAAGATCCGTCGAGTTC